>JAZOVQ010000015.1:0-20524 GCA_045658805.1 Candidatus Scatosoma sp. | reverse complement strand
GCTTGACCAACGGGCCGTTGTTCAATTTACTGTGGTAGTATACCACCTTTTTCGACAAATGTCAATTGATTATGATAGGTTTTTTAAAATTTATTCATTTATTTTTTCATTGCCTTTTTTCCTTGTCGCTTTTCTATCGGGGAAGGGGAAAAGTATTTTTTATTTTCGGATAAAAAAATGCTCGATTTTTATATTTCAACGCGTACATGGGTGGCTTGTTTTTGTGGTTTTAGAACTGAAACACCTTAAAATATGTTTTCTAAACCAAAGGTATAATTGCTGGGAAGATGCTGCGCAATGTCTAACAACACTTCAATTTTCGGGAGCGCATCGTCGTATTTTTCTTGCTTGATAAAGCCAAGCGCTTCGCTCATTTGCAAATCCATTTCCTGCAAAGACGTGTGAGGGATCCAAATATGCAACGTGCGCTTTTTGCTTTCCCAAAATTGTTGTACGCTTTCGCCGTCCTCGGCGTTGGCGGTTTGCGCTAAGGATTTCGTTTGCAACGTTTGCAACACTTGATAAATCTCCCCAAACGTAGTGTGGACGTAATACATTTCGTAAACGGCAAGCCCTGCGATAAGGGCAAACGTGACAATAATGCTAACAATGGTACGTATCATTTGTTTCTCCTCACCAAAGCTTTTCCTGCCAATCAAGGCGGAAAACTTCATATTTTTTTCCTTTTTGTTGCCAATACACCTTTCCGTCGCCGTCTACGGTCATTACCAATACCGATTTTAAATTGTGACAGCCGCGCTTTTTTAGCACTTGCAAAAAATATTCCTTATCGCGCTTGGTTTGCTGTAAATTTTTCATATCAAATTTACCCTCGTCCACGATAACAACAGGCAAAGAGGATTGCAACGCTTGATAATTTTTCTTTGGCAGCGCGGAAAAAGTACCTTCCGATTCGTAGAGGGCATATTCGATTGCGTCCAACGCAAAATACCCTTCCACGCGCAGGTTTTCCACGAGGTCGGAAACGTCAAGATTGTTCTTTTTTAGTTGCGTATCGTCGATACCGTTTTTGTTCATCACAACGCTTGCCGAGCCGCTTAAAAGGGCTTTCGCGCGCAGGAAACTAAGGTCGATTACGCAAACGATTTGGTGCAAAAAATAGACGGTGAGGATAGCCACTACGCCATACAAAAGCGGAATGGAATTGTCCGCCATTGGGATGCAGGCGAGGTCGGCAATAATCAATGTTATCACCAGCTCGTAGGGTTGCATTTCGCCAATTTGGCGTTTGCCCATTAAGCGCATAATGGCAAGCAACGTGATAAAAATAATTGTCGTGCGGATAAAGATAAGCCCCATATCCCTATTTTGTTTCCTTCGCTGAAAAATATTCGCGCTGGTCCTTTCAAACAGTTGCCTTTTTTGCGCGTAGGGAGTATAATATAGACAAATGTAAGAGTAGCCTTTGGCGCGTAAAGTGCCATCGAACGGGACGTTGTCGATGGACGAAAGGAAGTGTATTCCTGCGGCGAAAAGGGCGCGTCCGCTACAAAATGGGGCATACAGGTACGCGTTGAACGCGAAAAACGTCGAAACGGACCAATTGCCAAGCAGTTTTGCGGACCTCTTTCGGGAGGTTTTTATTTATGGTTAAAAATGAGGCAAACGATACGCCTATCGAGGCGCGCGCAGGCGAAGCGCTTGCTTGCGTGGCAGTAGGGTTGGCGTTGGAAACGAGAAGAAGAGGGCTATCTTCGGGGAAGTTTATTCTTTCTTTAAAGAAACCGAAAGAAAAAGCGGTGGTAAAGAAAGCGGAAAAGAAACCCAAAAGCCTTCGTCGGTTTTTGTTTTCCAACTTGCTTTACGGAAAAAATTACACGCATACAATTGCTTATATCGCAGTGATGACCGCCTTGATGGTGGCAGGGAATACGTTTGAAATAAAATTGGCGGAAACGCAGTTTTCGTTCACCATTGCATTGTCGGCGATAACGGGCGTTATCATTGGTCCGCTGTTTGGGTTTACAGCCTGCTTTTTAGGGGATTTGGTTGGCTTTTTATACCACTCGGCAGGGTATGCGTATATGCCGTGGATAGGGCTGTCTATGGGATTGACGGCGGCCATTGCAGGGTGTGTTGTAAACGGAATTTCCCTTCCGAAGCCGTGGGGGATTTACGTGAAATTGACGGTGGTGGCGTTGTTGACTTTTGCGATATGCACAGTGGCAATCAACACGACGGCGTTTTGGCTGTTGTATGCGAAAACAAGCTACGTGACCTATCTAAATTCCCGTTTATTTGTGCAAGGACAAATTTGGAACAGCTTGCTCAATTATGCGTTGCTGTTTATCGTAATCCCCATTTTAGGGCGGATAAAACCCTTAAAAATGGATATTTAATAAAGAAAAAAGCGTAAAATGCGAAAAATTGTCAAGGCAACCCTTGACGATTTTTTTTTAATGTGCTATAATGATAAGGACGTAGGTCTGCGCGCGTATGTGAGCGCGGAGCTGAGCGTGTATTATGCGTACGCGCGAAAGTTGAGTATGCGTAAGGCGAAAAAACGCTTCCGATAAGAGGCTTTTTCCAAAACAAAGAAGTGTAAAAAGGAGAGAAAAAAATGAATCTTTCTTCCATGTTGCTCTTTGAGCAACCGAAAATTGAAATTTTCGGGTTCCCTATTTATCTTTATGCAATCATTATCGTAAGCGGTATGATTGCGGCGTTTATCGTAATTTCCTTGTTGTTCAAGCGCCGCAATATGTCGCCCGATTTGTTTTTGACCATTTTCGTTATCGGGTTGCCTGTGGCAATTCTTTGTACGAGATTGTTCTATTGTATCACCAGCGGTATGAATATTTCCGAATGGTTTAGCTTCGCGTCCATTCGTCAAGGCGGTTTGTCCATTGTCGGCGGTATTCTTGGCGGCGCAGGCGCGCTTATCGTAATTTGCGCGGTGAAGAAAATTAACTTTTTACGCGTGGGTGATTGTATCGTTGTGGGCTTGCTGTTGGCGCAATCTATCGGCAGATGGGGCAATTACGTCAATCAAGAAGTGTACGGCGCGGAAGTGGTAAACCCTGCTTTGCAGTTTTTCCCTATCGCTGTGTATATTGAAAAATTGGGGGAATATCATTACGCATTTTGTTTCTACGAAAGCGCAGTGACGATGACGGCGGCGGTGCTGTTGTTTATCAACGCTTGGCGCAACGGCAAAAAACCTAACGGTATCAATACCAGCGCCTATTTGATGGTGTACGGCTTGACGAGATCTATCATGGAGCCTTTGCGTGATTCGAGATATATTTTAGGGGACTCCATTCCTTGGTCGTTTGTAATGTCCGTCTTAATGTTTGTTGCAGGCACGTCTATGCTTATCTTGATTTTGTGGAACAACAAACAAAAGGAAGGCAAGCTGTTCGGCTCGGCAAACGGCGATCCTTACGGTATCACCAAATATATCAAAGACAACGCAGGCGAAACGGCGTATTTTTCCAAGTGCAATATGATGTGCCAAGTGTATCCCGAAAACTACGTGGAAAAACCCGTAGAAGAAAAGAAGGAAAAAACGCGGAAAAAGGATACGCAAACGGATGCGGAAACGGATAAAGACGAAATAAACGCGGACGAAAGCAACGAAGAAAACCAGGATTAACGGCAATTTTTATAAAACGTAAGAGAGGTAAAACAATGAGAAATTTAACTTTACTTACCGATTTGTATCAAATTACGATGGGTTACGGTTTTTACCGTCACAATAAACATGAAGAAGAAGTGGTGTTCGATTTATTCTTCCGCCGTCACCAATTGATTACCTATTCAATTGCGGCAGGCTTGGAACAAGCGATGGATTATTTGCTCAATTGGCATTTTGACGACGAGGATATCGAGTATCTTCGTTCGTTAAAGCTGTTTGATGAGGATTTCCTGCTCTACTTGAAAAATATGCGTTTCACGGGGGACGTGTACGCAGTGAAGGAAGGGGAGCCCATTTTCCCCGGCGAGCCGATTTTGACGATTAAAGCGCCTTTGATTCAGGCGCAGTTTGCGGAAACGGCACTTTTAAATATTATCAATCACCAAACGTTGATTGCGACGAAATCCTCAAAAATTTGCCGCGCGACGGGCGGCAGGGGCGCGGTTATGGAGTTTGGGCTTCGTAGAGCGCAAGGCCCCGACGCTGGTATCAACGGCGCGAGAGCGGCGGTTATCGGCGGTTGCTCGTCCACCTCTAACGTGATTGCAGGCAAAATGTTTGACATTCCCGTTGCGGGGACGATGGCGCATAGCTGGATTATGGATTATCCAACCGAATATGAAGCGTTTAAAGCATATGCGGAATCCTATCCCGACAACTGCTTGTTGTTGGTGGATACCTACGATACCCTGCGCAGCGGTGTGCCCAATGCCATTAAAGTGTTCAAGGAATTAAAAGAAAAAGGGCATAAACCGAGAGGGATTCGTTTGGACAGCGGCGACTTGGCGTATCTTTCCAAAAAAGCGCGCAAAATGATGGATGAGGCTGGTTTGACGGAAACGATAATTTGCGTTTCGGGGGACTTGGACGAATATTCTATCAATTCGCTTATTCAACAGGGCGCAAAAATTGATATGTGGGGGGTAGGCACGAAGCTGATTACTTCCAAGGATATGCCTGCGCTGGGCGGCGTGTATAAGCTGGCGGCGGTTATGGAAAAGGACGGTACAATGACGCCGAAAATTAAGCTTTCGGACAACACCGAAAAAATAACCAACCCTGCGTTTAAAAACTTGTATCGTTTGTACGATAAGGACAGCGGAATGGCGATTGCCGATTTAATTACCTTGCACGACGAGGAAATTTCGGACGATAAACCGTTGACTATTTTCCACCCCATTGAAACGTGGCAACAGTACGAGGTGGAAAACTTCCATGCGGAAAAATTGCAGCACACCATTGTCGAAAATGGTAAGTTGGTGTACGAATTCCCCAAATTGAAAGACGTGCAGGCATTTTCCAAAGCAGAGCTTTCCAAATTCTGGGAAGAATATTTGCGCTTGGATTTGCCGCAAACCTATAAGGTGGATTTGTCGAGTAAATTGCACGCTTTAAAGATTGATATGATTGGCGAAATTCGTAAAAAAGGCAAGAAAAAGGAAAGATAAGTATGGGTAAAAATAAGCAATTGTTAAAAGAAGAAAGCCGTTCGATGAAGGGCTCGGTTTTGTGGGGGATTTTGTGGTGCCTCCTTCTTCTTTTGATAGACCAAGTGACGAAAATTGTCGCGGACGTATATTACGTGGATATTCAAGGCGTTGCGGGCCCTGGTATTTACGATAGATGGGAGATTGTGCCTGGCGTAATTGAATTTGGCTTGGGGATAAGCTATAACCGCGGTATTGCGTTTAGTTCTTTCTCCAACGCAGGCGTGGGCGTGAAGATGGCAATCGTATTAAGTACGGGCGTATTGATGGCGGCGCTTGCCATTGCGTATTTCCGTATTGATAAACGCCGTACGTGGTTGCGCGCGGCAATCGTTTTGATTGTTGCAGGCGGTTTGGGAAACTTGATTGACAGAGTGCTGTATCAAGTGTGGGACCCTTCCACCAACGCTGTGTTGAGAGATGGCGTGCGCGATATGGTACGCGTGATTTTTGTGTTTGATTTCGGCGTTTGTAACGTTGCGGATTTCTTTATTTGCGGCGGCGCGGCGGTGTTGTTTTTGGCGTTATTTTTCTTTGATACGGACGCCGTTTTCCCCTTGACGAAGAAATATAAAAAGCTTGCCAAGGAAGCGTCGGAAGCGGCAGAAGCCAAAGCTGCGGCTAAGAAAAAGGCGGCGGAAAAGAAAACGGCGGACGCTGAAGATTGTTCGGTCGACGGAGAATAAGTATGGATAAGCGTTTTTTCGTGGCGGAAGAGGGCGGTAAACGTTTGGACGTTTTTTTAAGCGAACAAATGGAAGAGCTTACCCGTTCCCGTTTGAAAAAATTGATTGAGGACGGCAACGTCACCGTTGGCGAGAAGAAAACGACCAAGGCAGGTACGGAAATAAAGCTTGGCGACGAGGTGGCGGTGGTTATTCCCGAAGCGACGGAATATTCGGCAAAACCCGAAAACATTCCCTTACATATCGTCTATCAAGACAGCGATTTTGCCGTAATCAACAAGGCGAAAGGTATGACGGTACACGTGGGTAACGGCGCGACGGAAGGCACGCTTGTCAATGCGCTTTTGTACGCTTTGGATTCGCTTAGCGGTATCGGCGGCGTGTTGCGCCCGGGTATCGTGCATCGTATCGACAAGGACACAACGGGGTTGTTGGTCGTTGCAAAAAACGACAAAGCCCACGTTTCGTTGGCGTCGCAAATTGCGCAAAAAACTTGCAAAAGAACGTATTATGCGTTGCTAGAAGGGGAACTGAAAGAGGATAGTGGCCGCGTAGTGACGGATATCGGCAGACACCCGACCGACCGTTTGAAAATGGCGGTGCTTGCGGACGGGCGTGGCAAGACGGCTGTGACCGATTTTAAGGTGATTACACGCTTTGGAAAGGAGTTTACCCTTTGCCAATTTGATTTGCAAACGGGTAGAACGCACCAAATTCGCGTGCATGCACAGCATTTACATCATCCCGTTGCAGGGGATCCCGTATACGGGTTTAAGAAACAAAAACTCAAAGCGGACGGACAGCTTTTGCATGCGCAAAGGCTGGAGCTTACCCATCCGACGACAGGGCAAAGAATGGCGTTCACTGCGCCCCTGCCCCCTGCGTTTGCGGAAATTGTAAAAAAACTTTGCAAACAATGCAGCGTGAAAGAGGAAACGCTTTCCATGCTGTTTGCGGATAGCGGCGTTTATGCCGTAGAGGATTGAAAAAAGGATAAGAACAGTAGGTATGTTGAAAATTACCAAAATAAAACGCAATTCAATCGCCAAAGAGTTGGGCTTGGAAGTGGAGGATGAAATTATTGCCTTTGACGGGTATCCCTGCGAGGACGAGCTAGACTATTTGTATTATTGCGAAACGGACGGATTTACGATGACCGTGCGCGATAAGCGAGGCGGCGGCGAAACGACGGTGGAAATTGAAAAGGACGAAGGAGAGGATTTGGGTATCGAGTTTGAAAAGCATACCTCTATCCGCACCTGCCATAACCGTTGCGTATTTTGTTTCGTCGACCAAATGCCCAAGGGTATGCGCGATAGCCTTTACGTAAAGGACGACGATTATGGCATGAGCTTTTCCTGCGGTAATTTCGTTACCTTAACCAATCTTTCCGACGAGGGCTTGGAACGAATTATTCGTTTAAAACTGTCGCCTTTATACGTATCCGTGCATGCGATGAATCCCGAATTGCGGGTAAAATTGCTTCGCAATCGTCACGCAGGAAAGATAGTTGAACAAATTGACAAGCTTGCCAAGGGCGGCGTGCATATTCATTGTCAAGCGGTGCTTGTACCGGGCGAAAACGACGGTGAAGAGCTGTGCCGTACGGCGAGGGAGCTGTTTCGTTATTACCCTATGGTGGAAGATTTGGCTTGCGTGCCGACGGGTATCACCAAATACCGCGAGGGCTTGTATCCCATTCCCGACGTGGATAAGGCGTATAGCGAAAAGCTGTTAGATATCGTGGATATGCTCAATAAAGAATTTGGCGTCAATTTCTTATTGCCCGCGGACGAATATTTCGTCAAAGCGGCACGCCCGTTTAAGAATACCGCTTTTTATGGCGATTTCGAGCAAATAGAAAACGGCATTGGTATGTCGACGAAATTCCTTTCCGAAGCCGAGCGCGCCTTGGACGATTACGTTAGCGAATGCGGCGGAAAAGGCTTAAAAACGCCCAAAAAGACAGTGGTGATAAGCGGCGTTAGCGCGGCGAAAATCAACGGGGAATTCCTTGCAAAATGCAACGAAAACATATCGGGCTTGCATGCGGTTGTGTTGCCCGTAGTCAACGACTTTTTCGGTTCGACGGTCACTTGTACGGGGCTGTTGACGGGCAGGGATATTGCGGCGGCGTTGGAAGCGTACCGCGCCAGCGGTCAAGATTTTGACGAAGTGATTTTGGCGGGGAATACGTTAAAGGAATTTGAGGACGTATTCTTATGCGGCATGACTTTGGACGATTTAAAAGCAAGGCTGCAATTTGACAACGTTCGTATCAACCGCGAGGGCGGTTACGGGTTGGTGGACATTTTAACCACGACGGCGGACAGCAAAAAAGTAAAAACAAAAAGCGAAAATAAAAAAGTAAAATAAAAGAGAGAAGGAGGCGGAAAGATGGCAAACCCCCTTATAGCATTGGTCGGTAGACCGAACGTGGGCAAAAGCACGTTTTTCAACAAAGTAGCAGGTAGAAAAATTTCAATCACCGAGGATAGACCTGGCGTTACTCGTGATAGATTGTATACGGACGCAACGTGGAGAAATAAACACTTCACGATGGTCGATACGGGCGGTATCGAACTTAAATCGGAAGACGTTATGTGGCGCGAAATTGCCAAGCAGGCAGAGGTCGCTATTGAAACGGCGGACGTAATTTTGTTCTTTACGGACGGGAGAGAGGGGCTTCATGCATCCGATTACGACGTGGCGGACATTTTGCGCCGTAGTAAAAAACCCGTTATTCTCGTGGTAAATAAAATTGACAATTACTCCCCCGAACAGATTTTTGAATTCTATTCGTTGGGGCTTGGCGAGCCGTTTGCCATTTCGGCGGAACACTCGCAGGGGATTGGCGACGTTTTAGACGAAGCGTTGACCTATTTCCCCGATGGTACGTCCGAACCCGTACCCTCTTTAAAAATTGCGGTAGTGGGCAAGCCTAACGCAGGGAAATCCAGCCTTGTCAATAAAATTTTGGGCAGCGAAAGAAGTATCGTAACCCCGATGGCTGGCACGACGCGCGATGCGATAGACACTTTGTTTTATCGTGGGGATAAGGCGTACACGATTATCGATACGGCGGGTATTCGTAAGAAAAAGAACGTGGACGACGACGTAGAATATTACAGCAATATGCGTGCGTTTGACGCCGTTAGACGCAGTGACGTTTGTTTGCTGGTTGTGGACAGCGCCGAAGGTTTAACCGAACAAGACGTTAAAATTATCGGTTACGTACACGAGCAGGGCAAGCCCTCCGTTATCGTTATGAATAAATGGGATCTTATCGAAAAGGATACCCATACGGTAAACCGTTTTGAGGAACAACTCAAAGAAGATTTGAAGTTTATGGATTATTATAAATCCATTTACATTTCCGCAAAGACGGGGCAACGCGTGGAAAAATTGCTTGCGGCGGCGGAAGAAGTACACGCGCACGCGTCCTTCCGTGTTCCTACGGGTGAATTGAACGATTTGATTGGCGATGCTGTACGCTTGCAGGAACCGCCTTCCTATCAAGGCAGAAGAATGCGCGTATTCTTCTCCTCGCAGGTTTCCGTTTGTCCTCCCGTATTCGTGTTGCACGTAAACGACGAAGGCTTGTTGCATTTCTCTTATCAAAGATATTTGGAAAACACCATTCGCCGTGCGTACGATTTTTCGGGTACGCCTATCAAAGTGGTTGTTCGTGAGAAAAAGGACGAGGATTAATGGAGTTGCGCAGATAAGCGCGGTGGATAAAAGCTTAAATTTACGAAGGTGTATTTATGAAACAATTTGTTTTTTCACAAAGCTGGTGGCAATTTGTTGTTATCGGAATCGTATGTTATTTTATCGGGTGTTTTAACTTTGCTCGATTGATTTCTCGTATTAAAAAGCGGGACATTACAAAGATTGGCAGCGGCAACCCCGGGACGATGAATATGAGCCGTGAATTCGGTTTAAAAATAGGCGTGCTTACCTTTTTCTGCGACGCATTTAAGGGTGGTATTCCTGCGGTTGTTTGTTATTTTATGTATCGCACGTCCTATTTTGCAGGCACGGTAGTGCGCGTATCCGATTTCTTGCGTTATTTTTGCGGCTTATGCGTTATTATCGGGCATATCTTCCCCGTTACGACGCATTTTAAAGGCGGCAAGGGGATTGCTTCTACGCTGGGTCTGTTTTGGTGCTGCCTTCCCTGCGAATGGGGCTGGTGGGTGTTGTTTGTATTCTTGGGCTTAATCGGCGTAGTCTTCTTCATTTTCTATACCGAATGGGGCTCGCTTGGCTCGCTAGTGGGCGTTACGGGCTTCAGCATTATTCAAATGGTAATTTTCGTGTTGAAATATCAAGGCATACCTTTCAACGCGTACCTGGTAGCGGTGTATATGAATATTTTCTTAATCAACGTGCTTACGTGGACGGCGCATAGAAAGAACTTGGCTCGGCTTTTTGCTGGGGAAGAACACCATACCTCTATTAAAAAATTGGCGAAGAAAAAAGCGAAATAAAAGGAAGTTGAAAAATCAATGAAAATTATTATCGTAGGTTGCGGTAGGGTTGGTCAAAACCTTGCCGAAACGTTAAACGAAGACGGCAACGAAGTTACCGTCATTGATATGAAAGCGTCGAAAGTGCACGAAATTGCAGGACGTTTGGACGTTATGGGCGTGGTCGGCAACGGCGCTACGCCTAGTACGTTGCGTGAAGCGGGGATTAAATCGGCGGATATTTTTATCGCCGTAACCAATTCGGACGAGCTGAATTTGTTGTGCTGTATGATTGCGAAAAAGGAAAGCGAATGCCATACCATTGCGCGTGTTAAAAATCCCGAATACAGCACGGAAGCGGCGTATTTGCAGGAAGAGCTTGGGTTGGCAATGGTTATCAATCCCGAATATGAAGCGGCGGAAGAAATTTCGCGTATTTTGCGTTTCCCTGCGGCGTTGAAAATTGAACCTTTTGCAAAGGGCGAAGTGGAATTGATTAAATTCAGACTTCCCACCAACAGCCCGATTGTCGGTTTGTCCGTTAAGGAAACAATGATGAAATATCATTTCGACGTGCTGGTATCTACCATTGAACGCGGCGAGGAAGCGTATATTGCCAACGGTGATTTTATCTTCCGTGAAAAGGACGTGGTGTCTATCGTAGCCACCCCCAAAAACGCGTATAAGTTTTTCGATACGATCAAATGCAAAGGCCATTCGATTAAACACGTTTTGGTTGTGGGCGGCGGCGTTATCACCCATTACCTTTGCGAAATTCTTGAAAAATCGGGTTTGTCCTTGAAGATTATTGAAAAGGACGATAAAATTTGCGAAGAGCTTGCGGCGCAGTTCCCTAAATTTAATATCATTCACGGCAACCCTGCCGATAAAGAATTGTTGACGGAAGAAGGGATTACGCGCGCAGGCGCGTTTGTCGCTTTGTCCGATTTGGACGAGGAAAATATTTTGCTTTCCTTGTTTGCAAAGGACGTGACGGATAACAAAATGATTACGAAAATCAATCGTACCGATTATGATAGCGTAATCAACCGTTTGGATTTGGATACGACGGTGTGTCCTATCAATATCACTTCGGACGAGATTTTGCGTTACGCGCGTTCGATTAAGAGCACCAGCGGCTGTAACATTGAAACGTTGTACAACATTATCCCTGGGGAAGTTGAGGCGGCGGAATTTATTATCGGTGACAATTCGCCGATTACGGGCAAGCCGTTGAGCCAGCTTAAATTTAAACAAAACGTACTGGTTGCGTCCATTTATAGAGACAAGCAGGCGTTGATTCCTCGTGGTAACGACGAAATTAAGGCAGGGGATTCGGTGGTAATCATTTCCAAAGAACTTGGTTTGACGGACGTTGCCGAAGTGTTAAGATGAGGTCGGGCTTATGAACTTTTCAATTATAAAACGGACAGTAGGTTGGATTCTGGTTTTTGAAGCAATCTTCTTCCTTGTGCCGCTTGTCACGGCGGTCGTGTATTGGGAAGCGGAGTTTTTCTCCTTTCTCACTGCTATGGCTGTGTGTGGGCTGTTGGGCGGCGTTTGCTTGTTGGGGAAGCCTAAAAATCCCAATATTTATGCCAAAGAGGGTTGTATTATCGTTGCGCTCAGCTGGATTGTTATGGGCGTATTCGGGGCGCTGCCGCTTTTCTTTTCGGGCGTAAATGCATATTCCAACTACGTAGACGCATTGTTTGAAATTGTATCGGGCTTCACGACGACGGGGGCAACGATTGTACCCACGGGTGCGGAAGTAGCGGCATTGCCGAAATGTATCTTAATGTGGCGTAGCTTTTCGCATTGGATCGGCGGCATGGGCGTACTCGTTTTCGTTATGGCATTCTTGCCCTTGAGCGGCGCAAAAAATTTGCATATTATGAAAGCGGAAGCGCCTGGACCTACGGTGAGCAAGCTTGTGCCTAAAGTGCGCAAAACAGCGAAGATTTTGTACTTAATTTATACCGTAATGACCATAATACAGCTTGTATTGCTGCTGTGTGGCGGAATGTCCTTTTTCGAATCGTTAAATACGTCGTTTGCGACGGCTGGTACGGGCGGCTTTTCTTTCCGTGCGGATGGCTTTGCAAGCTTTTCTTCCTATATTCAAATTGTTATTACCGTGTTTATGTTGTTGTTTTCTATCAATTTCACTTCCTATTATTTGCTTTGCAAAGGAAAGTGGAAGGATGCATTCAACGACGAAGTTCGTACTTTTATTATTATCGTGTGCTTGGCAATTGCGGCAATTACGCTTAACTTGCATTTTTCGGAAGAACAAGCCTTGTCGGGCGGCGAAGCCTTAAAACACGCGGCGTTTTCCGTTGCGTCTGTCGTATCTACGACAGGGTTTGCTACGGAAGCGTTTGAGTTTTGGCCTTTCTTCTCGCAAACGTTGCTTGTGTTGTTAATGTTTATGGGCGCTTGCGCAGGCAGTACGGGCGGCGGTATGAAGGTGTCCCGTATTATGATTTTGGGCAAAGGCGCGCGTAACGAAGTGGGTAGAATGTTGCACCCTAAGTTGATTAAAAAAGTGACGATGGATAAGCAAATGGTCGACCATGAAGTAGTGCGTTCGGTAACGGGATATTTGGTGGCGTATATTTTGATTTTTGTCGCTTCGTTATTGATTATTTCGTTGGACGGAAAGGACTTGACAACCAACTTTACGGCGGTTACGGCAACGATTAACAATATCGGACCTGGGCTTGGCGAAGTAGGTACGCAAGGTTCGTTTGCAAGCTTCTCGTGGTGGTCGAAAATCGTCTTTATTTTCGATATGCTCGTGGGCAGATTAGAGGTCTTTCCGATGTTGGTGCTGTTTGCGCCGAAAACTTGGAAAAAAGGTGCGTAAACTCGTACATGGTATAGGGAAATTGGGTGAAGCGGTGTTCGTTTCACCCATAATTTTTACAAAAAACAAGGGGAAGGAAATGAAAAATTTTGGAAAAGTGTAAAAAAGAGTTTACTTTTGCCTTGCAGGTGTGTATAATAATAAAGCGACAAAAGGATATGGGGGTGCCCTGGATTCGATTGCCGGTGAGCGAAAGTATAAGCATACCGCAGACGGAGTGACTGCGTAAAAACATTCCGCTTAAATTTAAATGCAAATAGAAATGCAAACTACGCTGTTGCAGCGTAACTTCGTTTTTTAACGAAACGTCGCGCCCAATTTATCCGTCGGTTGGGGTCGCGGCGTCATCAAGACGGAACACTCTTATAGAGATCGGAAGGTGTGTTTATAAGAGTATTTAGCCTTCTGCGTGTACAAAAGCGTGTTTACCCGCGTTTGTAGATTAAGAAACAATAGATAAACTAAGTATGTAGAAAGTATTTTGGCAGCCGCGTAAGACGTCGGTTCAATTCCGACCACCTCCACCAGAAACAACCTAAGTTGAACCGTCAACTTAGGTTGTTTATCCAAGCCGAAGGGTTGGTATGTAATCACCGCAGGTGTATGTAATCGCGGCTTGCCGCGTATGTCATTTTAGGCTTGATTACATACAATTCTAACGAATTGATTCCATACCGCTATCGCGGATTTCATACACAACTGGCGTTGTGATTTTTTACAAGGAATAAATCATGAAAGAAAATTTACTAATGAACTACGCCGAACAATTGGCTGTTGAAATTGAAACAATGTGTCAACCATTATCCAAAATAAAAGATTGTTCAAATACGGTTTTGCAAATTCGTAAATCTTCGTCAAGCGTTTTTGCAAATATTACGGAAGCGCAATATCCGCAAAGCTTGCCTGATATGCTTTCAAAATTAAAAATTGCAAGAAAAGAATGCTTTGAAACGGAAAGTTGGTTAAAGCTTTTATTTTCGGCAGGACATATAACAGAAGAAATCTTCAAAGAAAAACGCAACTTGTGCGGACGAATACGTCGAATGCTTACTGCCTCTTGTATAACAATCGAAAAGAAAATTAAATAATGCTTTCAACCTAAGTTGAACCACCTATGGTTTGATTTAGGTTTTTTATTTTGTCCACGAGTAAATATCGCATAAAAGGGCTTTCATTTGCCTTACGTTTGTAAAGAAAAACTAAGTCGAGTATTCATTCAAGAAATATAAAATCATGCAAAAACGGCGGTTTATGCCGCGAAAGACTCTTGATGGGAGAAAGGAGTGTGTTACGACTTCTTTGATGAGATAATTGACAAGCATTTGCGCATCAAGCATAAGCGCGCTTTCGTAAAATTCGCGTATAATTAATTTTTACAAAAGCAGTGAAGAATAATGAAAACTAACCACCCTCGCGGTGGTTAGTTTCATTGTTGGCGATTATTTAAGTAAAATTAAAAAAAGGGGATTTATAAAAAACGACTAAGTAAACTCAGTCGGTCGTGCGTGTTATCTGGAACGGAATCGGGTGTGAATGTAGTAATTTTGTTGTTTAAACCTTTAAGTGGCTTCCGCTAATTGCTATGTCATTATTGGGGAAAGGATAATTTTACAACATTTTTTGCAAAAAATAGGGTATACATTTATGGGTGAAATAGTGGATAATATTATTATCCATTATTATGCAATAAACGTTGGGGAGTAAAAAATGGCGTTAGAGAAATTAAAACAGGCTTTAAGTGGAGATTTACGTGACAACAAAAGTATTCCTTTTTGGAGCTGGAACAATGCGTTGGATGAAAAAGAGCTGGTAAAGCAAATAGAGGATATGTATGCTGCTGGTATTGGCGGCTTTATTATGCATGCAAGAACGGGACTGAAAGATGAGTATTTGTCTGAAAAATGGTGGTCTTGTATTGGCGCTTGCTTGAAAAAAGCAAAAGAATTGAATATGAACGCATGGGCTTACGACGAAAATGGTTGGCCTAGCGGGTTTGTTGGGGGTAAATTGCTTGAAAATGTCGATTTTCGAGCAAGATTTTTATCGTATAAGCAAACGGACGCCTATGATGAAGAAGCATTTGTTGTTTATGTAAAAAATGAAAACGGCTACGAACGCGTGTACAAAGAAAGTGTGGACGTGGACGAATATCATTGTGTTTATTTAAATGTCAGTCCTGCAAATACGGATATATTAAAACCCGAAGTGGTTGATGCATTCATCAAAGAGACGCACGAAAAATATTATGAAAGATTTGCTGATAGTTTTGGTAAAGAACTGGTAGGATTTTTCACGGATGAGCCTCAATATTACCGTGCCGCTACACCGTATAGCATCGAAGTGGAAAAAGCATTTGTTGCAAAAGGCAAGGACGTAAAAGACGGGTTGATTTGGCTGTTTAAGCAGGAAGAAGGTGGATATGAATTCCGTACGGAATATTATCGTACGATGAATGAATTATACCTTGAAAACTTCTACAAAAAATTGTACGATTGGTGTGAAGCGCATAATTGTAAATTGACAGGGCATTCCATTGAAGAATGTTCAGTTTATCAACAAATGTACGGTGGGGCAGGCTGTATGCCCACGTATGAATACGAGCATATCCCCGGCGTCGATTTCTTAGGTAGAAATTGTGCAACGGAGCTTTCGCCTAAACAAGTAGGCAGCGTTGCGGCACAACTTGGAAAGAAATATGTTCTTACCGAAACGTTTGCGTGCGGTGGGTACGATACAACGCCGAAAGAGTTGAAAAGTATTGCAGACTTCCAATATTTCAACGGCGTAAATATGACTTGTCAGCATTTGTACCCTTATTCGCTTTCTGCGCAGGGTAAATTTGACCATCCCCCGTTCTTTGGTCCGCAGTCTAACTGGTTTAAGGAGTTTAAAGAATTTAACGATTATTTCACTCGATTAGGGCACATTGTTTCTAATACTACGGATAGATACGACGTTGCGATTCTCCATCCGCTTAGAAACGTTTACCTTGGTTATATCTTCGGACAAGGCAAGAAGGGGTTGGAAGATATAGAAGATACTTTCAACGAGCTGTTGCTCACGTTGCGTAAAAACGGTGTAACCTATCAGTTTATCGACGAAACGCTCTTGAAAAAATATGGGCGCATTGATGGCGATTCGCTAGTAGTAGGTAATTGTAAATACAATAAAATTATCATTCCTAAAATGATTACTATTGGCGCAAATACGTATGATATTTTCAAGCAATACACAGGCAAATTGTGTATGATTTCTGAAATTACGCATATCGACGGTAAAAAGGCACCAGTGGAACTTTCGTCGAACGTAACGCTTGAAGAATTGATGGCTGGCGCTGCGGTGAAGTTCGCGTGTGAAGACGGTAAGAGCTCGTTATCTTCGCGTGTTGGCGAACTTGGCGATTTCTTATTTATCAAGAATTATTCGAGAGAAGAAAGCAGCAAGGTGTGCTTACAAGGCGTTGCGGAGCACTATAAAGCTTTGAATTTGAATACCTTGGAAACGCGCAATATATCGAATGAAATTACGTTAGATGAAGCAGAAGGTCTTATTTTAATTAAAGACGAAACAGCGGTTGCTACAACGAAAACGTATACGGAAAAAGACGTTACGGAAAGTTTTCATTTGACGGGGATTGGAGAGAATTATCTCTTATTGGATTACGTTTCTATAAGTCGTAACGGCGAACCTTTTTCTGAATATATGCCGATACCGCAGGCAAACGAAACGCTTTTGCGTGAAGATTACAAGGGGAAATTATATGTAAAACAGCGGTTTAACGCGCAATCCCTCTTTAATGCTCGTTTGATGGTGGAAAAAGCAAAATATATCGAAATGACGTTAAACGGGAAGAACCTTTCCTTCGAACAAAGCGATTTCGATATCAACTTCCAAGAAGCTTGCATTGACGATTGCTTACAGGTGGGCGAAAACGAGTTGCAATATTCCATCGAATATTATCAGCACGACGGCGTAAGTTTTTCGTTGTTCCATCCCTTGGCGACAGAGAGCTTGCGAAATTGTTTATATTTTGATACTTCCATTGAAAATTCATATATCAAAGGTGATTTTATTGTAAACGAAGATCTGTCCTTGTCGGCTCGTCAAAATTTACCTGACATGAATTCCGAATTGTATAAAAATGGCTATCCTTTCTTCAAAGGTGAATTTACGATAGAGGGCGTTATCGCAAAGCCGGCGACGGAAGAAGTTGTTTTGGATTTGCAAGGTCGATTCTTGGTGGCAAACGTATTCGTCAATGGTAAGCAAATCGATTTCGTAACGGAAACGAAAAAGGATATTGGGGCGTTCTTAACGGAAGAACAAAATAAGGTCGTTATAACGGTCAAATCCAGCTTGAGAAATCTTATGGGCCCTCACCACTTTGAGCCGTGCGCAGAGCTGACCTCGGTTGCGCCTTATCACTTTACCTTGCGTGGAAGCTGGAAAGACGGTATATCGCCTCGTTATACCAAGGTTTACAACTGTGTACCGTTTGGGGTTGACAGAATTCTGTTAAAGGAAGGGAAATGAATATGAAAATTACGGTAAATGATTTAACGTTAGAAGAAAAATTAAATTTGCTGACGGGTAAAGATATGTGGCATACATACGGCGCAAACGGAAAGCTGAAAGAGCTTTTTATGTGCGACGGCCCTTGCGGTGTAAGAACTTTATACGCTGACGGTACGGAAAAAGGCGTCAGCTTTCCCTGCTCGTGTAATATGGGCAATACGTGGAATGAAGAACTTTTGCGTTGGGAAGGCGAATTGATTGCTGACGATTGTATTATGAAAGGTACAGACGTGCTTTTAGCGCCTGGGGTAAATATCAAACGCACGCCCTTGAATGGTCGAAACTTTGAATTTTTATCCGAAGATCCGTATTTATCGGGGTTGCTCGGAAAGGCATTTATTGAAGGGGTGCAATCGCGCGGTATCGGTACTTGTGTAAAGCATTTTTGCGCAAACAACCGCGAATACGATAGAGACCGTCAAACGAGTGAAGTGGACGAACGTACCCTTCGAGAAATTTATTGGCCCGCGTTTGAATATACAATGCAGGCGCAACCTTGGATGGCAATGTGTTCGTATAACCCCGTAAACGGTGTGTTTGCTTCGGAAAACAAATGGTTATTGAAGGAGATTTTGCGCGATGAATTTGGGTTTGACGGTGTCATTGTGTCTGACTGGTGGGCAGTGCATAGTCCCTATCGTGCGGTAAAAGCAACGTTGGATTTGGCCATGCCTTACGTGGAAGCTTCCTACGGTTCGTTAAAAAATGCATACGATAAGGGTTTGATTACGGAAGAAGAAATCAACGAACGCGTAGAAAATATTTTGCGCTTAATTGAAAAGACCGAAGAACCAAAAGCGGTAAAATACACGCGAGAAGAAAAGCACAATGCTGCGGTAGAAATCGCAAAAGAAGGTATGGTGCTTTTGAAAAACGATGGGGTATTGCCTTTCAAGAAGGGCAATGTTTTGGTTTGCGGTAAATATGCAACGACGCCACCTCTTGGCGGCGGCGGTTCTTCGTGTGTAGAAACGGATTTTGTTCAAACTGACCTTTGCGAACTCATGAACGGTAAAACGGAGGCGACCTTTATCCGTGGCGGCAAAGAAAGCTGGGCTGTGGAATATACGCCTCCAAAGGTTAAGGACGATTATATGCGTGCTTATGATAGTGACGCAGTATTGATTTGTATCGGACACGGTGAACTCGTTGAAAAAGAGGGTATGGATCGTACGGATATAAAACTTTCGCCTGAGCAGGAACACTTTATCTTGAATATGTGCAAGTATAACGAAAACGTTGTCGTTGCGGTATATGCAGGCAGCGCAATGGATATGAGCGCGTGGATTGACAAAGTAAAGGGCGTAGTATTTTGCGGTTATGCAGGCGAGGCGACGAACGAAGCGCTCGCGTCCTTGCTTACGGGGGAAAGTGTGTTTAGCGGAAAGCTTGCTGAAACCTTCCCGAAATGTATTGAAGATACCTATACGGGTACGGAAATGGGCGACGGATTCTGCGAACGTTACAGCGACGGCGTATTCGTTGGTTACCGTTATTATGATAAATACAATAAAGACGTACTGTTCCCGTTCGGTTACGGTTTGTCTTATGCGCAATTTGAGTATTCCGATTTGCAAATAGAAAAGAAAGGGGATTTGGAATACGAGGTTTCTTATAACGTTACCAACACTTCAAAATACGATGGGAAGGAAGTTTCACAGGTATACGTAAAAGACGTATTCGCTATGCTTTCGCGCCCTGAAAGAGAATTAAAGGCTTTTGCGAAAACGAAAATAGAGGCGGGAAAAACCAAACGGATTTCTCATACGTTAGACATGCGCGCTTTTGCTTATTACAACACGGCTTTGAAGAAGTGGTATGTGGAAAACGGAGCGTTTGAAATCTTTGTAGGGCCCTCTTCAAGAGAGCTTCCTTTGAAGGCAAAGCTGAAAATAACTTTGGCTGATGAAACGCAAATGTCGCAAAAAAAATAGTGTAGGAAAAAATTGCGGCGCTTGCAAGTAGGATGCAAACGCCGTAATGTGTTTTATTTCAAATTTTGAAGCCGCCATTGATGCGGCGTGATGTTAAAATATCGCTTAAAGCAAGCAATGTAATTGCTTTCGCTTGAAAAACCTAACTGATAGGCAATATCGGCAATGGAGTTTTGCGTAGATGCCAAAATTGCGGTGGAATATTCCAGCTTGTTTTTCGTTATGAATTCGTTTAAGCGTTCTCCCGTGTGTTTTTTGAATTCTCTGCAAACGTGGGGGTGGGAATATCCCGTAGACGTTACGAAATCGTCAAGGCTCTTTTGGTTAGAGGTATCTCGTTTAATTCGGTTGATAAGATTGACAATCCAGGTAGGGTAATGATTGAACGATTCCAAGGATAAAAAGTAGGAGAGCAGTTCTATCACCGTGGAGCGGAAGAAAACATCGTGAGAGATGTTTTGTTCCCTATGTAAAAGAGTTGCCGTTTGTTCGATGGTTTGCCGTTTGGTATGAGATATATGAAACTGAGGCGGTGCTTCTGCCTCTAACAATTGCTGATACAAAGGCTCGGAAGGAGAGATGCATTCGCATATCGATTGCATCACTTCTACGGGAACGTATAAGTCTCTATGTAGATATTTTTCACCTTGCGGTGTAGTTCGGCTAAGGCAATGCTTATCGTGGGGGCGTAAAATAAATGCGTCACCTCTGGTTAAAGACAATACGTTGCCGTTAAGATAATGGTTGGCATTTCCTTCCAAGATATATGTAATTTCCCAATATTCATGGGAATGATATTCGATCGGGGTATTGATAACGAGCCAGGTAAAATAAGACCATTTG
>JAZOVQ010000014.1:0-27163 GCA_045658805.1 Candidatus Scatosoma sp. | reverse complement strand
TTGCCAAACTTTACAATGCCTCAAGGGCGCCCACCCGCCCAAGCGTACTATATATATTATTATGCAACTCCATTATACAACAAAGCCTACAACAAAACCTACAACAAAATGAAAATACATAAAAAATTTTTTAAACTTTTTCCTTAAAGCTTGGAAGTGGGCATTATTCATATCTATTTATCAAGGAATGTATTATAGCATAAATTTTACACAATTTAACGTTTTTGTAAGCAATCAAACGCAAAAAATTTCGTTGAAATATAAGAAATGAAATATAAGAAAAAGCCCCCGTTTTAGGAGGCTTTTTGATATCTATTACATCGTCCCGTTGTTGACAGTAGGAACGTTGTGTGTGGGAGGTGCGGAAACCGGAGGAGCTTTATCCACAATCTGCTCAGCGAAAAGGTCACCATTTTCAAAGGCTTTCTCAAAAGGAGGATTTTCCTTGATCGCGTCCTGCTCCAACGATTGTTGCGGTTTCTCTATTTCTTCAAGATAGTTTTTGCCTTCCCCTACGATTTTTTCGTAAAGTTCAACGTTTTGATTGAGATACGTATTGGCCGCTTCACTTAACTGCTTCGAATAAACAGAAGCTGCAGTAAACTTGTTGATAAGGATTTGCGCAGCAGTTTTAAGCCCTTCCGCTTTCTCCAAATCGTTTTCAATCATAGTGGGAGCAACCATTTCTACCGTCACTTTAAAGATATCGTTTACAACTTTTTCCATTGCCTGCTTCGGATCAACGTTGTTTGCAACTTCCTTATCAAAATTGGAATTAATTTCGTCGAAGCGATCATGGAGACTCATCAATTTTTGCTGGAAAGTAAATTTTCTAACAATGTGACCTTGATTGTTTCCAGGAAGCTCCTCAATCAATTCTGTAACAACTTTGCCCACATAATCGTCGTTTACCCTTTGGCTAAGTTGGTCCGCAACAGGTTTAAGCGTCGACGCCTTAGGCTGGCTCTTTACGGCTTTTTCTTTGGATTGCTTGGCTTTCTCGACACGCGCTTTTGCTTCTCTTGCTTCTTCTTCCGCCTCTTTCACGCTTTTCCCCATAACGGTTCTACTTGTAAGTTCGTCGGTCAATCGCTCAAATGTGTAGCCGGATTCTTTCAAGCTTTCAAGTTGGTTTTCAAGTTCAGCTAAATACTCTTTTTCTTGTTTATTTTGACCTCTCTGAAAAATTACTTTCCAAAGCCAACCCCATACGCCCGAACGGCTTGCACGAAGTTGCTTCATTGCTTCATGCGCCGCAACTACGTTGGTCAACTCGCCCAGCTTTTCGTTGGAATCTTTAACCCAAGTATTATTCATAGCCGTGACAGCGTTATTCGTCGTCTGGCGCAGCTCTTGCAGGGACATCTTCCCTGCTTTCAATCTTTCCATCCATAAGGTAGGCAAGGGCTTGTTCATTCGTTGATATTGTGCATACAATACGCTCTTAACGGCCTCAGGATCTGCGCCGGCGTACGGTTCGCGAGCAGGGTACGGCTCTTCATTGTCGGAAAAATGTTTTGCCTCGGCAAGAGCTTCAAAAGATTTCAAGAAATCTTCGGGATAAAAGAAGGACAAATATTTACCCTCCCCATTCACTTGCGTATGCATGTTAAAATAAGTGGTCAGCGTACGCGACATCCACTTTATATATTGACTTGCAGGATCGGTTGCCGGTGCATCTCCATACAAAAACGTGTCTGCATAACGAAGCTGGTAAGCCGCATCCGCTACTACGTTAAGGTCGTACTCCGGCATGCGGTATTTATCTCTAAACAGCCTCAACTCTTCTTGGTAAATTATAGGATTTTTCATAAGATTATCTCCTTGTTTTTTATTATTATAAATGCATTATAGTATGCCGAGTACACCAAATGTACACCAGCATTGTACTATACATATTATATCATACAAACTACAACAAAAACTACAACAAAAAAAGTGTTTATATTAAAAATATAAAATACTATATGCGTAAATCGTTTCTCCGCGCGCGGAAGCCCTCTCGGCGGAACTTCAAAACGCCGATGTCTTTCGCGGATACAGCCAACAGCTTACCTCTCCGCAAATTCCCATCGAGGGTTCGTAACAAACAAAAATAGGATGCCCTGTTGGACATCCTATTTTTGTGGTGCGGTCGACAGGAATTGAAGACATACGACGATACGACAAAAGCCTTGGTTTCCAAGGCTTTTTTGCTGTTGAACGCCAATATGGACGCCAAAATTTTTTGGGGAAGTATGATATTGCTGGTCTTATTTAACAGCAAAAACAAGCCGAATATGGAGCGGATTGTATTTCTTTGGCATTTTGCTTATCTCGTTAATATTGTGCCATAAAAAGCAAAAATAGGCATACCATGTACGAGTTTAAGTGGTATTAATAGCTTGTTAAGTATATAAAATATTCCGTTTAAGGTAAAAGCGACGACATCAAAACCCAAGCGCCGCAAGCGCGGTCGCAAAAGTCAAGGTATCGTCTTATGCTCGTATAATATAGGTGAGAGATTTTTACCTTGAATCGTGTATTCAAGAGAGTGATGCAAGATAAAGAAGTTACACAGTATTTCCTGCGCCATACTTTTGCAACGACCTGTGTGCAATACGTAAGACCTGACATTGTAGATATTTGGATGGGCGATAGCTCTGAAAGATTGGTAGGAAGAGTATATACGCACTTCCCCGATAAATTTATGATTGAGCAAATGCAAAGCGTTGTATTTGAAATTTAAGTAAAAAAATCCAAGCTCATCACTCAGATGAGCTTGGAAATAGAAGTTCCATTAGCCGCCATTTAAACATTTCGTTACTAAACGCAAAACTAATATAATGCGTAAAGCTGCAGATCGTGAAGCACTTTCATGTCACGTGGCCTATTTGTAATTAACGTCGGGTTCAGGCGTTACGGCGTCAAACTTCTAAAACGCGCCTACCTGTGTTAAACTTTAAGGCTACACCCGCCAATCAATAGACGTAAAGAAAATTATGATTTTTCATCCCGCTTAATTAGTATCACGGTCGTCCTCTTTACAATAAAGCTGATTGGGCATTATCAATAATGCAATATAAGTATATGATAAAGCAAAGAAGTTGTCAATCATTTTTAACGATTGAATAAATAAAAATTACTGTATTTGAAATCTAACGCGTAAAATAAAAAATTCCACTCTAACAGAAATAAATCTGTATAGGGTGGATTTTTTTGTGGAAAAAGTGCAACCGTGAACGCTATTATTTTAAAGGGATTGAGGCGATTGATTTAAGTCCCCAAATTTGTTCCCAATGAAGGTCAAAAACGTGAAATTTTGCCTAAAGCGACTGCATAAACATATCAAAAATGCAAAAAATCGGGTATTTATGCGTTTATTTTGCATAATTACCCGATTTTGGTGCGGTCGACAGGAATTGCGCTTTTAGCAGCGCGCCCCGCTCCGACGTTGTTAACGTCGTCCTTTGCCAATCTGCTTGACGTTTCCCGTCCTGCGTAAGGCAAAGCATTTTGCTCTCGCAAAATGGCTCCCTCCCTCAATTCCCGTCGAGGGTTCGTAACAAACAAAAATAGGATGCCCTGTTGGACATCCTATTTTTGTGGTGCGGTCGACAGGAATTGAACCTGCATGGAGTTACCCACAAGATCCTTAGTCTTGCGCGTCTGCCAGTTCCGCCACGACCGCATTAACGTACTATATTATATATCAATACTTTTGGTTTGTCAACTCATTTTATCTCTATATTATAAAAAAATTTAAAAATTTTCACGCCTTTTTAGCACACCCTCCGACCGCGCGGTTGCAATTTTTTCCCTTTTTGTGCATATTCTCCAAATTTCTACACAAAGTAGTTGTCAATGGAGGATTTTTATATATGAAAGCAACCGGTATTGTTAGAAGAATAGACGAGCTCGGCCGAGTGGTTATCCCTAAGGAAATTAGACGCACTTTGCGTATCAAAGAGGGCGACCCTTTGGAAATTTTCACCGACCGTGACGAATTAATGTTGAAAAAATATTCCCCTATCGCCACGCTGGAACGATTTAGCAAAGCCACCGCGCGTTCGTTGAACGATTTAAGTGGTAAGCTTGCCGTTATTTGCGACACCGACGGCATTTTACACGCTTTCGGCGACGGTAAAAAGGAATTGGACGGCAAAATGCTGTCCGAAGAAATGGAACACATTTTAAAAGAACGCCGCAGTTATATCGCCAACGCTTCCGAGGGCGGAGATATTGTACCTATCACCAACACTCGTGAAGAGGGAATCACAGCGCAAGTGATCGTGCCCATCGTTTCGGGTGGGGATTGCCTTGGCGCGGTGGCCGTACTTTCCAAAGAAGACGGCGCCAAAATGGACGGAAGCGATATGAACCTTGCACGTTTAACCGCCGATATTCTCGCTAATCAATTTGAATAAAACAACAGGGCAGGTACGGGTTGAAATAAATTCAACGCATACCTGCCCCCTTCATTTATATATTTTTTACGCATTCGCTTCCGTAAAAGGAACCACAAAAATACCTTCGCCTGCTTCCAAATATATCGACAGCTTTCCGTCCGTCAATTCCGCAACGTACTGCTTTCCATCCTTGTAAACAAGGACGTGGGTGGCCTCGTTAAAGGTCAGCACTACGTTGTCCATTTCCCCTTTGTCGCTGTAATACGGATCCGAATAATTCATCACCACAAAACCGTCCGTCGCGCCGTTCACGCCGTCCGCATCCGTGAATACCCCCACAAGTACGTCTGCATTGCTTTGCATATTCGTCAAACGGTTATGCGAAGAAAGGCTCGTTTCCAATAAGGCAAGCTGTTGCGTGGCCACGCCTGCATCCAGATACATAGTGCCCACCCATTCGAAATTTAAATATACCTTTTCAAAGGAATGAATTTCGTTATTCACTTCTTTCGCCCAATAATACGCCTTCGTGCGCTTGCCCGTTTGGCAATCAATCAAACTGTTACAACCGTCTTCCCCGGGCGCATAATAATTAAAATAGGTATAATACGGCATTTCCGTAACGCCAAATGCAAGGTTTGCATACGCCTGGAAACGCAAATCGTTAGCGCCTATCAACGCGCGGTGGCCTGTGGATTGCGTTTTAGCCCAAAGGAAGGAGCGCAATTCTAGGTCGTATTCCTTACAGTAATTTGCCATAATCTCCAAGTTTAAAAGGTGCGTGGCGCTGATCGAAGACATGGAAGTGCCGTTCAAAGGGTAATGGTCGTAGGAAATGTACCCCAACAACGGCCCGATATATTGACAGTAATATTCCATCATGGCGTCGTAGGCTTCGCGCACGGTAGGGTTTACGCCATAATAGGGATTTAAATTGACGTACGCCTCTCCGCCGTACATGCTGTTGAGCGCCATGTAGCCGTTGTAGAACAAAATTTGATAATACAGCTGTTCCAGCTCGCCGTAATACCAATCGCCGTCAACGTAGGTGGGCAAGCTCGGCTCGTCCGAGGCAAAGTTACCGCCGTATGCGGGGTGGTCAATATACTACGTTCCCTCACCAAACATTGCCGACAGCTTAGCATGGTAAAGCTCCGTCCAGTTGGTTTTTAAATATCTATAGCAATCGCAACCGCTTACCTCCGCCCCGTCGCTATTGTAAAATTTGCCGTCTTCTATTGTCAAATCGAAGAAGTCAACGTTGATTTCAGGACGGACAAAATTGTAAAATTTTTCATTTAAAACGTAATATTCAATGCCGTATTTTTGCGCGATTTGCAACACCGCAAGCGCGTCCTTCTCCGCCTTTTCATTGAAAGTTAAGCCCGAATCCCCTGTACGGCCCTCATACAGCCCCAGCGATTTTGTAAACCCTGCTTCCGCCATATAACGATATTGTTCTTCCGTTACAAGATTGGGGTTTGACGTCCCCGAGCCCGACCAATTTTCCACCGTTACGGGTGCGTACGCCGTGAAATCTATTTGGTCGTCCGATTGATAGAAAACCTCGTTCGTCTCGTACATGGGTGTCTCTTCTTCGTCGATATGCCCCAATTCAATGGAATTGTCTATCACGTGAGCAACCGCCTTATCCGTTTGAAACAAGCCCGTGTTTGCGCCGTCGTCAAAGGTGTCCGTATAGGTCGTTCCGTCCGCAAGCACTATGGTGAAATTATCCAAGCAAATGGGTTTGGAAAAGGTTTCAAACAACGGACCCACAAAGTAGATATAATAAGTGCCGTCCGCCGTATAAGGTACCTTCGTCAACTCGGTCAGCTCTCTAGGCGTATATCCGCCTTGCGTGGAATAAATGGTACAGCCAGCATCCTCGAAATCGAACACAAAGGTCGTCCAATAATCGTTTGTCGTTGCTCGCCCGACGATTAAATCGGTGTTATAGAGGCTAGCCGTTTGCGTATCCTGCGCAATGGCAATCCCCCACCAAGAAACTTCTTCACCCGTCTTGGCGTTAAAGGCAATTCGCTTAATGCCTTGATAGCTTTGCTTGGTGATAAAACTCATTTGTCCCGTTCGGTCCGAAATGCTGTGTTGCACGTCAATTGCCACGTACTTTCCGTCCGCTTCCATGCGGTACACTTCGTCCAACGCAGGCCTTTCCTCTTCCTCAAAATAATCTTCTTCCGAAGAACTGTCCTCTTCTTGGGTGCTATCTTCTGCCGAGGCGCTATCCTCTTGTGGAGAACTGTCTTCTTCCGAAGTGCTTTCTTCTATGGAATTTTCTTCCGAAGCGCTATCCTCAACGCTATCCTCTTGCAAAATGCTGTCCTCCGCCGAGGATGTATTCGCTTCCGAAGATTCCGAGTCCACCGCTTGGCTGCCGCTATTGCTCTCCACGCTCTCGCTTGACGAGTGCAGGCTGTTGGCATCGCTTGAACTGTCCAGCTCTTGCAAAAGCCCGCCGCACCCTGCCGAAAGGGCCAACACAGCGCTCACAATTAATAAAGCCAACCATTTTGATTTCTTCATCTATTTTCTCTCCCTTTAAAGGATACTATATATAATAAGTATAACTCTTTTTCCGCATTTTGTCAAGCTACAAATTTGCCTGCGCTTGCTTACAACCCTTGTTATATGCAAACGGGAAAGCAAAAATGCGCCTGCATTCTACTGTTGGTAAGCTTGTTAATCCATTGAAGTAAACCAACAGCCAAGGCTTTTTCTAACCTTGGCTGCTCTTTTTATTCAAAGGAAATATCAATTTTATACGTCTTTTGTTCGCCGACCTTTAAGGTTTGCATTTGGAAGCGGTCAAAGCGCGACAGCGCAGGTTCAATTCCCAACGCATAATCACCGCTAATCATACTCTTCCATTGCAAGGTCACAGGGAAATCCGCCGTATCGTAAGACATTTCCACACCGATATTAACGGCAGGGTTATACAAACGCACTTTGCCTTCTTTTAAGGTATGATAATACACGTCCTCGTCGCCGTTATCCACAGGCGCGGTAATACGAAGCATATCCCCTTGGCGTTGTTTCGCAATTTCCGTCAACGGCTCGCTTTCTATCGCAGGAATATCCAATTGCAGGCTTTCGTCCAAGAACGGATAACCGTAATTGACGTGATAAAGCAAAACGTATTCCGTATCCTTATACGCGCAGTTTTCCAAGGTGTCTTGTATGCAAAGTCCGTTTGCCGTAACCGTAAAGCGACGTTTTAACAACAAATTTTTGCCGAACAGCGCACTTTCTCGCACTTCGCCGTATACAACGAGGTTTTCACCCTCTTCCATGGCATACGCAACGTCGCATTGTTTATAATGTAAGCTGCCGTGTACGGGTTTGCCTGCTACGCAACCCGAAACGTTGTCCATACCGCAGGTGTATAAAAAACCGCCCTCAAAGTTGCCGACAAAATCCCTCGCGCCGTCGTTTAAACCATTTTTGCTTAAAAAGGAAAGATTGACACCCTTGTATTTTACCCACACAATATCCAAAGCATTGTCCTTATTGAACAGCACTTCCAGCACGCCGTTTTGCACCAAAATACAGCGCTTACCGTCTATTTGAATATCTTTAGCAAAACGAATTTGCGATTTGTTTCCTAATTTTCTTTCGTCCATAAGTACCCCTTTCACTGCCGACAAATTCAGCTTTGTTTTAGTATACCACACTCCCTGCTAAAAGGCAAGCGAATGCGATACAGCCGTTTACCATTCCGTTTACCTACTTGCGAAATAAAGCCCGCTAGACTGTTACATAAGCCTTATACCCTCGCAATATAAAGCTTATGGCGATTATTAACTTACACCCTATACACTTCTTATACGCTTGCAAGACAAAGCTTAATTCATTACGTTTAGACAGCACAAAACGGACTCCCTATCGGCAGCCCGTTTGTTTTTATTTAATTAAAGTAGATAGCTTAAGCAGCCGTCGTCAAAAACGTATTTCTGATGAAGTCAGCCGTCCAAACAACGATCGTGTTAGGAACTTCAGACATCAAGATGTGTACGTTGGTGAACGAAGCACCCATAACGCCGAGGAGAAGGTCGAGTGCGAAGCATGCAAGCGCACAACCAACCACTGCAAGCGCAAGGTAAACCAAGCTGCCGAACAAACCGTCAACGAAGCGGAAACCACCTACGGAACGGATACCTCTTGCGAGCTTACCGATGAAGTAGTTGATCAACGCGATAACGATAAGCATAGGGATGAGAAGAATCATACCAAGTGCTACGTTTGCAAGTACCGTGCTCAAGTTGCCGAAGCCTTCGAACATGGGTTGAAGGGTTTCCGTCAAACCTGCGAACATGTCGGGCATAACGAAAGGAAGACCAAATGCAAGACCAATTGCAAGGATCGAACCGAACATTACGAAGAAGGAACGGATCGCGCCGATAAGGCCCTTTCTGAAGCCGCTGCATGCCATGCAAATAACGATACCGATGATTACGAAGTCCATAGCGTGCGTCAAGAGAGCAAGCATAGCGGGATCACGGCCCATCATACCTTCGGGCGCCATAATCGTCGTCGTGGACAATACGTAAACTGCAATGATACCAAGTGCAGCGATATACATAACGGTGTTGAAGATGCAGAAGATACCGCCGAAAAGCTTGCCAAGGAAACCAGGTTTCATACCCTTGGAAGTCATTACGTAACGAGCGTCAACGAAATCATCATATTCGCTGAAATCCATTTCGTATTCGTAGTCGCGAGCTTTTTCACCGAAGCGCTTGAAGTTCTTCATGCTCTTCCATTTCATCTTGGGACGGAATACAACAACCATAAGGTTATGTATAAGCAATGCAGCTACAGCAGCAATGATAGCTACTACGGGAGCGGGCAAGTTGAGACCCAAGCCGTTTGCTACGAAGTAAATCGCAAAAGCAACAAGCCAGGTAATACCGTTCCAGCTGATACGACGGATACCTTTCTTCCAGCCGATAACAAACGCAATCAAAAGGACTGCGATGGCTGCGAGAATGGCAACGCCAATGATGGGAGAAGAAGTGGATTCAGTCGCGCCTGCGTCGGCGTTCAAAATCGAGTACAAAGAAAGCATAAGCTATCCCCCTACAATAATTTTATTTAGTATTCATTATTTTATCATAAGTTTTTCATTCCGTCAAGTGTTTTTTGGAAAATTTATCAACTATTTTTTCATTTTTTTTCTTTTTTATAAAAAAGATAAATTTTTTGTCGAAACCCTTTAAAAATGTAAAACTTAAACGACGTTTTGATACTTTTTTGTTTATTTCTTATTTATTTTTATTTATTGAAGTTATCTTTTAAAGAAACAATTTCGGAAAGCACCAAGTTGCCTTGCGCGTCCACGCATTTCTTATAATAACCTACGCGCATGAGCTGGAATGCCTTACCGTCTTCGCTTTCCGCCAAATACGGTTCCGCTTTACCATAATAGATATGTTCGCTGTCCAAATTCATACGTTCGCCGAAATCCTGACCTGCGTATTCGGCATCCTTCAAAAGATAGCTGTATTTGCGAATTTCCACGTCAACGCCCGTCGCGCCGTCTACCCATTGAATAGTACCCTTTACCTTGATACCGCTGGTATCGTTTGCCGAACGGCTTTCGGGAATGTACGAACACTTAAGCTCAACCACTTCGCCGTTTTCGTCTTGTACCACTTCGTCACAATGAATGATATACGCATTCTTCAAACGAACGTAGCCGTCGGGCTTCAAACGTTGATACTTGGGAGGAGGCACAAGCGCGAAATCCGCCTTATCTATATATATAGTATTAGAGAAAGCAACCTTTCTCGTACCCATTTCAGGCTTCAAGGGATGCAACGTCGTTTCGGTGTCTTCCGAGCCTTCATAATTGGTAATGGTCACTTTCAACGGATCGAGAACTGCCATAGCGCGTTCCGCATTTTCGTTGAGGTTGTCACGAATACATGCTTCCAAATAAGAAAGCTGACATTCGGAATTCGCCTTTACGATGCCGATTTTTGTACAGAAATCCAACAACGCTGCAGGGGGTACGCCGCGGTTACGAAGCCCTGCCACCGTAGGCATACGGGGATCGTCCCAACCGTGTACGTGACCTTCTTCTACAAGCTTTTTCAAATAACGCTTGGACATAACCGTATTGGTTACCGCAAGACGCGCAAATTCGATTTGACGGGGCTTCGGCGCAAAACCGAGGTTGATACCCACCCAATCGTACAAGGGACGGTGGTCCTCAAATTCAAGCGTGCAAAGCGAATGGGTAACCCCTTGCAAATAATCGCAAATAGGGTGCGCGTAGTCGTACATAGGATAAATGCACCATTCGTCGCCCGTACGGTGATGCGTGCAACGCAAAATACGATAAATAACGGGGTCGCGCATATTCATATTGGGCGAAGCCATATCGATTTTTGCACGCAAGCACTTGCTTCCGTCGGGATATTTACCTGCTTTCATTTCACGGAAAAGCGTAAGGTTTTCTTCCACCGAACGATCTCTGTAAGGGCTGTTTTTACCAGCTTCGGTAAGCGTACCGCGCGTCGCGCTGATTTCTTCCGGCAACAAATCGCATACGAACGCTTTGCCGTCCATAATCAATTTTTCCGCATATTCATAGATAATAGGGAAGAAATCGGAAGCGTACACTTCTTTCGCCCATTCGTAGCCTACCCACTGAATATCCTTACGGATAGCGTCTACGAATTCCGTTTTTTCTTTAGAGGGGTTGGTGTCGTCGAAGAAAAGATTACACTTGCCCTCGTATTTTTGTGCCGTACCGAAATTGACAAGCATACTCTTGATATGCCCAATGTGCAAATACCCGTTGGGTTCGGGCGGGAAACGCGTTTGAATTTCCGCTACCTTGCCGTTTTCGAGGTCGTCGTTGATAATTTGTTCAATAAAGTTGGTTGCTTCGATAGTTTTCATTTCTATATTTTCTCTCTTACTTTAAGATTGCTTTGTTATAGTGCGCTGTTTACGCCGTTTCGCTGTTTGCGCTGTGGTTCCTTAAGACAAGCCGACGATGGTGCCGTCCGCAAGCAAATCAATTTTTTCCGCCGCAGGATGCGCACCCAAACCAGGCATCAACATAATTTTACCCGAAATGGCAACGATAAACCCTGCGCCGCCCTTCAAAACGATATCGCGTACCGTCACTCTGAAGCCCGTAGGTCTGCCGAGAAGCTCCGCATTGTCCGAAAGCGAATATTGCGTTTTCGCAACGATAACGGGCAAATTGCCGCAGCCTTTTTCTTCAATCGTCTTAATCTTCGCCAAGGCTTCCTCGGAGAAATCCACTCCGTCCGCGCCGTAAATGCGCTTGGCTACCTTTTCAATTTTTTCACAAACGCCGTCCGTCAATTCGTAAGCGTATTCCATTTTAGAGGGAATTTCACACGCGTCTACAACCGCTTGGGCAAGCTCTTTGCCGCCTTCGCCGCCCTTTAAGAATACATCGGTGAACACCGCTTTCGCGCCTGCTTTGCCTACGGCTTCAATTACGAAATCCGTTTCCGCTTGCGTGTCCGTAAAGAAACGGTTCATAGCTACGACAACGGGTTTTTTGTATACGTTTTTAATGTTTTCAATATGCTTCAAAAGGTTGGGCATACCCTTTTCCAAAGCTTCCAAGTTTTCTTCGGAAAGCGTTTCCTTTTGCGCACCGCCATGCAATTTCAATGCCTTTACCGTCGCTACAATTACTACGCAATCGGGTTCGATACCTGCCGCGCGACACTTTGTGTCGAGGAATTTTTCCGCGCCTAAATCCGCACCGAAACCTGCTTCGGTAACCGCATAATCGGCAAGACTCATTGCCGCATAGGTTGCCTGCACGCTGTTACAGCCGTGCGCAATGTTTGCGAAAGGTCCGCCGTGAATAATAGCAGGGGTATGTTCCAACGTTTGTACAAGGTTGGGTTTCATTGCTTCGCGGAGCAAAACCGCCATAGAACCAACCGCGCCGGGAATATCCTTTGCGCGGACGTAATCGCCGTCCGTATTCAAGCCTACGATAATGTTACCGAGGCGTTTTTTCAAATCTTCAATGTCCGTTGCAAGGCACAAACCCGCCATTACTTCGCTTGCCGCCGTAATGTCGAAATGGTCCTCTCTGTCCACCCCTCTGCCCTTACCGCCGATACGGAGGTTGATAAGCTGTCTGTCGTTCATATCCATACAGCGGTGGAAATAAATATTATCGGTGTCAATTTTCAATTCGTTACCGCGGAAGATATGGTTGTCCATTAACGCGCAAAGCAAATTGTTTGCCGCCGTAATGGCATGCAAATCGCCCGTGAAATGCAAATTAATTTCGGACATGGGTACTACCTGTGCGTAGCCGCCGCCTGCCGCGCCGCCCTTAATGCCGAATACGGGGCCCAAAGAAGGCTCACGCAAGGCAAGGCAAGCCGTTTTGCCGATTTTGGACAAACCGTCGGCAAGCCCGATGGATACCGTCGTTTTCCCTTCGCCCGAAGCAGTGGGGTTAATCGCCGTCACCAAAATAAGCTTCGCCTTTCTCTTAGCGTCCTTAGGCAAAGAAATTTTCGCCTTATACTTGCCGTATAATTCCAAATCCGCTTCGCTAAGACCAAGCGTTTTTGCCACGTCGCGTATGTCGTTGAGTTTCGCGCTTTCCGCAATTTCGATATCCGAGAGCATATTTTCTCCTCATAACGTAAAATTTTATATTTTACATTATAGCACATATTTTTCCAAATTGGAATTGTTCGTGCCTGCCTTTTTAAAAAATTTTTTCACAAATTCAGGCTTTTTTATAAAACAAGGCCGCCTATTTCGGAAAAACGCCCGTAAAATGCCGTTAAAAGATTTGACTTGTCAACAAAAAACATTGTATAATGTATCCGAAAATAAATTGTAGAGCATAAAGGAGACATTCTTATGGCAGACAAGAGAGCGGTAACGATGGAAAAGCTCGTTTCCCTTTGCAAAACCAGAGGCTTCATTTTCCCCGGCAGTGAAATTTACGGCGGTTTGGCGAACACTTGGGATTACGGTCCTTTGGGCGTTGAACTTAAAAACAACGTTAAAAAGGCTTGGTGGAAGAAATTCATTCAAGAAAATCCCCACAACACGGGCGTAGATTGCGCAATTTTGATGAACACCCGCACTTGGCAGGCTTCCGGCCACCTTGGCGGTTTCTCCGATCCTTTGATGGACTGTAAGTCCTGTAAGGCTCGTCACCGCGCGGACAACCTCGTGGAAAATTACGTAGCGAAAAAAGGTATGGACGTTAAGGTCGAATCTATGGATAACGATGCTTTGGAAGCGTTCATTACCGAACATAAAATCGTTTGCCCTATCTGCGGCAATTCCGATTTCACCTCTATTAGAAAATTCAATTTGATGTTCAAAACTTTCCAAGGCGTTACCGAAGACAGCGCAAACACCGTTTACCTTCGTCCCGAAACGGCGCAAGGTATCTTCGTAAACTTCGCTAACGTACAACGCGCAACCAGACTTCGCGTTCCTTTCGGTATCGGTCAAATCGGTAAATCTTTCCGTAACGAAATTACCCCCGGTAACTTCACTTTCCGTACCCGTGAATTTGAACAAATGGAACTTGAATTCTTCTGCAAACCCGGCACCGATCTCGAATGGTTTGCTTACTGGAAGGATTTCTGCCGTGATTGGCTTCTTTCCCTCGGTATGAAAGCGGAAAACTTGCACCTTCGCGACCATTCCCCCGAAGAACTTTGCTTCTATTCCAAAGCAACGACGGACTTCGAATATAAATTCGCATTCGGTTGGGGCGAACTTTGGGGCATTGCGGACAGAACGGATTACGACCTTTCTCAACACGCGAAAGAATGCGGTAAACCCATTGATTATACCGATCCCGTAACCAACGAAAGATACGTTCCCTATGTTATCGAACCTTCCCTCGGCGCAGATAGAGTTGTGCTGGCTTTCCTCACCGACGCTTACGACGAAGAAGTGGTTGATGCTGAAAAGAACGATATCCGTACCGTACTTCGTTTGCACCCCGCGCTTGCACCTTACAAGTGCGCCGTACTTCCTTTGCAAAAGGGCTTGTCGGAAAAAGCGGACGAAATTTATGCGAAGATGATGAAGAAATTCCCCACCACGTACGACCTTACGGGTTCTATCGGTAAGAGATACCGCCGTCAAGACGAAATCGGTACGCCTTTCTGCGTAACCGTCGATTTCGATACGTTGGAAAACGGAACGGTTACCGTTCGTGACCGTGATACCATGGAACAAATCCGTGTTTCCGTGGACGAAGCTATCAAATATATCGAAGAAAAACTTGAATTCTAATTATAGCTAACCTTGGGGGCGGATACGTTTCAACGCATACCTGCCCCTTTGTTTTTTACTTTTATCCCCTTTGGAGGATGCTTATGAAACTCAAGAAACCCCTCTCCGTTTTATTGTGCGCAAGCGCGCTGCTGACCAGCTCGCTTACCGCCTGCACTGCGCCCGATCCCACTCCGCACACCTACGCGGACGATCAATTTATTTTATCCAGTTTTTGGGCGCCGTACGAAATTACCGAGGAAAGCTTTACGACCTATAAAAATTGTAATTTGAACACCGTACAGCTCACCAACCATTCCCGAGACGTTTCCGATGCGGAAGCGTGGTCGCCCACCGATCCCGTTATGTCCGCCAACCGCTATTATTTAGGCTCGGATTTGACAAAACAAACGCTGGACTTGTGTAAAAAAATGGGCTTGTATGCCGTTTTGGAAGACAACGGCGCGTGGTTTGATACGGGCGACACCCCTTATTCGACCAGAGAAAGCTATGAGGAATATCGGGATATTATCGTCGGAATGCACGTCGCAGACGAACCAAGCAACATTACCATTCCCAATTATTGCACCCCCTCGCGCGTAGCCGATTATAAATCGACGTACGGCGATTTGCCGTTTATGATTAATTTATTCCCTACGACAGCGTCGGTTACGTCGTTGGCAACGCTGGATTATAATACGTATTTGCAAACGTACGCGCAAAACGTTTTGGAGAACTTCTCTGAAAATCCTCTTGTTTCCGTGGATTATTATCCTTTCCATAAATATGCGGACAAGCGCGACGGCTTCACGCAACCCGAAGCGGAATGGCTGGATTGCTATGAAAAAATTGCAACTATGTCGGTAAAATACAACGCAACGACGCATTTTTATATCCAATCGGCGGAAAACAACGAGTTTATGGACTCCCTCTCCGAAATTGATATGCGTTTGCAATTGTACGTTGGGCTTTGCTACGGCGGCACGAGGTTTACTTATTTTTGCTATTCCATCCCCGGCAGTTACAGCGCGGAAAACGGCTTATCCGACCCCAAGTATACCGCGTGCTTGGTGGACGAGAACAACCAACCCACGCATTTATATAATTACGTAAAGGAAATCAACGCCGAGCTGCAGGCGTTTGCTTCGGCGTTTAAGGCGTACCGTTTCGTGCGCTGTATGCCCGTCTATACGCAGGACGAAACTTCCCCCTATTTCCGCTCGGAATTGACGGTGTTGCGAAATCAAGCGGACTTCTCGGATAGAAAATACGTGGAAAACGTGACGACGGCAGGCAGCTGTCTAGTCGGGTGTTTTGAAAGGGAGGCGGACGAAGCGTATACGCTTGTCAATTACGCTTATGAAAGCGTGAACGACGTTTGCGAAGCAACCGTTCGCTTGAAAGAGGGCGCTACGCACCTTGCCGTATACGGCGGCGAAGGCTTTGACGGTACTCCCGTTGTTCTTAAAGCGAAAAACGGCGAATGTACCGTGCAAATGAAAGCAGGCGAAGGGAAATTTATCGTTCCTTTGTGCGCAAAGTAATAGATAAAAATCAAGCAATACAAAAATGCAAAAAGCCACCTGAAAAGGTGGCTTTTGTGAAGAGTGGACAATTTACACCCCTACCTAATTTTAAGGGGTGAGTTGAACTCTCGTGTTTAATCACGCAGTTGCGTGTATGTAATCCGCAAAGCGGTATGCAATCAATTCGATAGAATTGCATGGCATCAAGCCGAAATGACATACACCTGACGGCAATTCCATACACGGCAAGCCGTGATTACATGCCAAGCCTTTCGACTTGAATAAAAATCGACAAGTTTCTTGTTGAAACTTGTCGGTTTTTTGGTGTACCCGCTGAGGTTCGAACTCAGACTCGACGGCGTCGGAGGCCGTAATGTTATCCAGTTACACTACGAGTACGTTGATTGCATTTACGCCGAAGCAATTTTTTATATTTTACTATTTTTCGCTTGGATTTTGCAAGCATTTATGGTATACTATTTTCAAATTGAGGAAATTTTTTCCCCTATTTGCTTTTGCGAGGTGTGATTTATGTCGAAAACGGTTGTCGTTGGTATGAGCGGAGGCGTGGATAGTTCCGTTGCTGCTTTGCTTTTAAAACAACAAGGTTACAACGTTATCGGGCTGTTTATGCTCAACTGGGAAGAAAACGACGAAAACGGCTGTTGTACCGCCGAGGACGATTACGCCGACGTGCGCCGTGTGTGTTCGGTGCTTGATATTCCCTATTACACCGTCAATTTCGCCAAGGAATATATGGACCGCGTATTCTCCTATTTCCTCGCGGAATATAAGGCTGGCAGAACGCCTAACCCCGACGTTTTGTGTAACCGCGAAATTAAGTTCGGTCCCTTCCTGCAGGAAGCGAAAAAGCTGGGCGCGGATTATATCGCAACGGGGCATTATTGCAAAATTTCTCACGAAAACGGCGTGCATTATTTACAAAAAGCAAAGGATCAAAACAAGGACCAAACCTACTTTTTAAATCAGCTTTCTCAAAATCAGCTTGCCGACGTTTTGTTCCCTTTGCAGGATATGGAGAAACCGGAAATAAGAGAAATTGCCGAAAAATACGGCCTGGCAACCGCCAAAAAGAAGGACAGCACAGGCATTTGTTTTATCGGTGAAAGAAACTTTAGAAAATTCCTCAGCTCGTACATGCCTGCCTCAAAAGGCAAAATTTTGGATCTTTCGGGCAAACAAGTGGGCGAACATATCGGGCTTATGTATTACACGCTTGGCCAACGCAGAGGGTTGGATCTCGGCGGTATCAAAGGCGAGGAAGAAGGCGGCAGATGGTTCGTGGTGAAAAAGGACCTTATCAACAACGTCCTTTACGTTTCCCACGGCGACGAATCCCCGCTCTATTCAAAATCCTGTGAAGTGTCGGGCTTCAATTGGATCCCCACCCTTCCTAAAAAGACGGAATTTGAATGCACCGCAAAATTCCGCTATCGTCAGCCCGATCAAAAGGTGAACGTTTGCATTCGTCCAGACGGGCGCGTGCATATTGATTTTGCCGAACCGCAACGCGCGGTGACCGAAGGTCAATACGCTGTTTTGTATGACGGAATCAACTGTCTTGGCGGCGGCGTTATCGAAAGCGCGGAATATTAATTTCGTTTCCGTTTTATTATATGAAATTCTCGAAACCGTAGGAAAAACCTGCGGTTTTTACATTTATTTGTTAAATTTTACCCTTTTTTGTATATTATTTTTCAAAAAGCCCTTGACAAACACGAAAAAGAGGGGTATAATACACGCATGAGCAATATTATAATGATATATAGGCTCACCTAAATAAACATTTCTCGGAGGTTTCACATGAAGAAAAAATTATCCGTTGTTACCGCGGCGGCTTTGCTTGCCAGCATGGCGTTCTCGATGACAGCATGTACTGAAAGCAACACCGACGTTTTGCTTCAAACCGCTAAAGGTTCCTATTCCGCAACCGTAACGAAGTTAAACTTTGAAGGTTCGAAGACCTACTACCGCGGTATTTATTATCCTACCCCTGGTAGCTCGTATACAGATACGTATACCACGCGAAACGAACAAAACTACAGTGTAAGCGCTTCTGACTCTGCAGGTACGCTTGTTATTAAACACGACACCCTTAACTACGATTCCCGTAGCTATTACGAAAACAATGGCACCACCAATACGAACTACAAATTGTTCGATTTGGCAAGCAACCAATTCACGGGTGTTTCGTCCAGCGATGCAATCCGTAACATTTCCAACGGCTTGTTCTATTCCGCATACACCAACGAGTATAATTATAATTCGTCTACCTATTACACGTTGTACACGCCTTCTAGCACGATCAACTCCAGCCTCTATGGCACCGTTCAAGATGGTATGTTCATTGAAGACGGCAACAGATATACCTACACCGATTATAACGGAAACGTTAAGACGGAAAGCGATCCTTTCAACCGCATCTTGAAGGAAGGCGCTGAAGTTGACCTTGAAACCAGCAACTATTACGTTGTAAACGACGGCAATCAAGTTTACAGCCTTTTCCAAAAATCCAACGCTGAATATCTCTATTCGATCGACGTTGCTCGTCTTGCGAACGTTTCTATTGAAGCATCTTATACCAATATTTGGAACGTAGGCGATAAGATCTTCTTCCAAACGAAATACGAACTTCCCGAAGATAGCGACAAATACGATTACTCCAAAGATGGCAGAAAGTACGATTTCGATACCTACTCCTACGACCTTAGCGATTATGCTGAACAGAAAGAAAAACCTGAATTCGTAGAAGAAGATTTGGATTTCGTTGTTGAAGAAGTTGGCGATTGCGCTCCCGAATTTGTAACATTGGCAGTATCCTCTATCGACGACAACTACATGCTCAGCGAAACCTTTGTTCAAACGTATAACGAAAGCGGCAGCGTTTACGTTGACATTCAAGCGCTTGTTCCTGGTGCAGTTTCCTGCTACAGCACCGCTAAATATTTGTACGTTGCTGACATGAGCGGTATGGTTTACGTTTATGACGGTGAAGAATGCATCAACACTTTCAACACCAATATCACCGCTTCGCTTTCCGGCGGTTGCGAATTCAACGGCGGTATGACGCTCAAGATCAACGATACGTTGTACATCTACAACGAAAAGTTTGATAGAACGAACACTGTTAACTACGTAACCGAATATGGTACCACCAATGATGGTAACCTTTGGTATAAGACCAGAAGCCGTAACTCCGACACCGTTTACCTCTATGCTTACAGCGTAAACGGCGGCGAAAGAAGCATCACTTCTTGGGCAAACAATCCCGCCGAACAAAACAACAATCATTATGATTATACCGAATATGTTGGTATGTATGATGATTACGTTATCACCAAGTACGTTGATTGGAATTCCTACTACAACAGCTATGGCAGCTGGACTTATGAATCTACGACGACCTACTCCGTAAACTTCTTGGCTAACGTTACCGACCCTGGCTTCAGCGGTTATGACTCTGCTGCTTCCGTTGGCGAATACTCTGCAAACGATGGTCATACGACGTACAACGTATTCTGCCTTGGTAGAAAGAACGGTTCGACCGACAGCTACACTTGGACCTATACGTATTACACCGTAACCTGCACCAACCCTGCATACGAATTCGTAAAAGCTGAAAAATAATAAATAATGCTTTAAATGCAAAGCGTCCGAGGAGAAATCCTCGGACGTTTTTTGTTTGCATAATTTGTTTATGTGTGGCAGTAGTTTTTGTTATTGGTTACATATAAAAATCGGTGCAGATTCAAGCGAGACAAGGCGCGCGAGAATAACCCAAAGCGGCATTCTTCTTGTACGTGACTGAGGGCGCCGCAGTGCAACGCCGTATCGCGAAGCACATCCGTCGTTTTACCAGTCTTGTTTATCTAAACTCTTATCCTTCACGTCGTCGTAGAATGCGAAATACTTTTCTTTAAACGCCGAAGCTGTAAGAGGTAATTCTTCCCCGTTGCGCATTTCTTCCAGCATCGCGGAAAGTTCTTCGGGCGTAAAATCCCCAAGCTCTATCTCTTCACCATAACTTTGTAACAATTTCAAAAGATCTAATTCCGACATCTTTCCCCTCGTTTCAAGCCGCTTGCAGCTTTTAGACTCCCCTTTTACAATTCCACTTTAATATGCTCGCCGCGGCAAGGCACCGTTACGTACGTAAAGCCAATATTTTTTAACATTTCCGCTACGGCTTCGCGCTTATCCGCCAATCTATCAACGCCATGCGCATCCGAGCCAAAGGATACCTTTCTGCCGCCCAGCTCGTAATATCTACGTACAATCTCTTCACTCGGCAACGTCAAAGACACGCCGCCTTTGTTCGAGGAATTCACCTCTAAAATTTTGTCTTTCTTAATAATCGCCAACAACACTTCGTCTATTTCCGCTTGAAAATCCGCCAAGCGCAAAGCGCGATCCTCATAGTGCGCATATCTCGTAATATACCCGATGTGCCCAACGATATCATACGGATACGGCGCGTCCAAGCTCGTCAACACAAAACGTAAATACTCACGATACACTTCCGTCTTATCCCGCGTTTCGCCGTCTTTATAAAACGCCTTCTTCATGCAATAATCCACCCCGCTGCCCAGCGGAGCATGCAAACTGTTGATAACGTAATCGGGACGGTATTTTTCATACGTTTCTTGATACATTGCTTGCCCTTTGGGAGTGTTCGTGTATGCAAATTCCGCGCCAACCACTACGTTTAAACAACCTGCGTAATCGTCTTGAATATGCCGCGCCGTATGGAAATATTCCGCTTCGCTTTCACGGCTTTGCATAGGCCAATTTCCATCCACTTCTATATCATAATCAAAATGCTCGCTCATTCCATAAAAAAGCAAACCCTTTTCCAAAGCCGCCGCCGCCATATCCTGCAAAGCGGAAACTCCGTCATGAGAGAATTTCGAATGTGTATGCATATCCGTCAAATTGTTTTTCATTGCGTTCACCGTTTTCTTCTTTGCGTTGCCGTTACACAACGCAGCTTTTTTGTTATTATACCACAGCGGACGATATTTTTCAAGCGCAGGGCGGCAGCTGCCGCATTTTTTTATTCCTTTTTTGCCGCTTTTTCCCAAAATCCCAACATAGAGCCCAATTTCCGCCCCCTTATATACAGACTTCCCCTCTCTTCCCAAGCCTTACCTCAGTTGCCGTTTTTCTCCTATTGACTCTCCCCCTCGGCGTATAGTACAATTTTTTCAGCGCTTGAACGCCGTCTTTTTTCGACGTTTTGCCAAACACTCTCCTTCTTCAAGGCGGCGAAGCGCAAATTTTGTTTATGAGAGGACATTATGAAAAAGTTAACTTCTATTATGGCGGTTTTGCTTGCTGCTGCCTTTCTTTCCCCCTTGGCGCTAGCCGCCTGCACCAACCCATCGGACAGCGTTGAAAATTCATCGTCCGCCCAATCCGCCCCGCCTTCTTCCGAAAGCGTTGAAGAGGACAGCTCGATAAACTCGGAACCGTTTGAAAGCGTAGAAAGCGAATCGGAGGAAAGCCAACCGCCCGAATCGGAGGATTCGGAAACGGACGAAGAAAGCAGCGCGCCGCCCGTACCCGACGAGCCAAGCGCGTCTACACCGCCCGCGGTTAGCGAACAAGCAACCTACATTCGCTGCACAGGCGACAGCGTGAATATCCGTTCGGGCGCAGGCACAGAATATACGGTGCTTGGAAGCGCAAACGAGGGTACCATGTACGCGGTTATCGGGAAAACGGGCAATTGGTATAAGACCTATTACCGCAATAAAACGGCATACATCTACGCCGAGTACGCTTCCGTTTTCACGTTAGAAAAAGCGGAGTCGGAAGTGGAAAACGTCGTTGCGGAAGGGTATAAATTGATTGGCGTTCCCTACGTTTACGGCGCAATTCGCTTACACGACGGAAACGGTAAATTGCTTTCGGGCTTTTCAGCGCAAAAATTTGATTGCTCCTCGCTTATCCAGTACATTTTTTATAAGGGGGCAGGCGAACTGCTCAACGTCAATACGCGCACGCAGGTTACGCAGGGTGAATACGTGAAGAAAAACGAACTCCGCCGTGGAGATTGTATCTTCTTCACCAACGAGGAACGGCAATACAAAACGGGGATTGAGCGTATCGGACACGTGGCTTTGTATCTTGGTAACGATTACATTTTGCACACCTCATCCGATTATGCGCGCATCGAAAAAATGAGCGCCAAACGTTGGGCATTCTACGTCGAAGCAAGACGGTTTCTTTAATTTTTAATTACGCTTACACCTATAATAAACCTCTTGAATTGGGAAAACGTCCGCTTGTTACGGCGGACGTTTTCTTTTTTCTCTTTTATTGTTGCTCGGGCAATGCCGCCGCAACCACCAACAGCACTTCCTTTGCGCCTGCGCCTAACAATCGGCTTGCACATTCGCTGCCTGTTGCGCCCGTTGTCATAATATCGTCGACCAAAATAATCGTTCTGCCCTTGCAGGCTTTTCGCTTATGCACGTGATAGGCGCCCTCGACGTTGTCCCTTCTCGCTTGAAAACTGCTTTGCTTTTGCTGTTGCGTTTCGCGGCGCTTTTGTAAAAGCTCTGTGTCCAACTCCGCATCCACTCCTGCTTGTTGTAAAGACCGCGCAACAACGCGCGCAAGCTCCGCCGCTTGGTTATACCCACGTATTTTCTCTTTTTTCTCCGTCAACGGTACGGGTATCACCAACGGATTTTCCCTGCTTTTTTGGTATTCGTCCTCATTCAACGCATACCTGCCCCCATCGAACGCCGATTTTTGGCGTTGCATTTCCGCAAGCAAGCTTTCCGCCATACGCTCGCCAAAATAATAGGCAAGACGAGGCGTACCGTTCTTAATTCTATTGATAAGCGATGCCGTTTCCGCGCGATAGACAAAGGGAGAAATGCCTTGCGTAAAGGACGGCATATCCCGTTTGCAGGTTAAACATACGCCCTCCGCGCGAGTACGCCGACCGCACTTATTGCAACGCAGTTTGTCGTTTTTTCGCATCGCTTCTTCGCAGGAAGCGCATAGGCGTTTGGTGGGATATTCAAACACTTCCGCGCCGCAAGCGTCACAAACGTAACCGTGTTGAGAAGCTTTATCCCTTACTTTTTCCAATAACTTTTGTATAAATCCCATTTCTTTCCATAAAAAACGCGCGAAGCCGAAATGCCGCGCGCGCCGATTTTATTATTTTGTTTCCGTATTTAACGCTTGTTCTTTTGCCGCTTCCTCGTCCTTTTTACGTTGATAGCAAACCAACCAATAAGAACCGATTACGCCAACAACAAAAAGCGCAATGCCAAGGCAAACGTCCAAAATTTGCACTCCGTTATTCGCCCAACCGAGGTAGACTTCCATGATATCGCCGTTGCAGAACATGGAAATAATCGAGCCAAGGGACAAGCCCACGATCATGGAATAGGACGTATGTCTTGCTCTGCCAAAAAGGAAGGTGAGGAGTTTGGAGAAAATAAACACGCCAAGCAAAAAGCCTACGCCAAGCGCGCCGTACACCAACCACACGCTAGGGTTCGCTTTCCAATAAGTCATGCTTACGCTGTCCATAATGCACGCAAACCAGCCCACCGCCATCAAAAAGGCGCTGGCGCTCAACCCAGGCACTACTTGCGTTACGCCCACTACGAAGCCGATCAGAAGACCGAGGACGATATGCCACCACTGCACGTCCGCAAATTTATCCATTACCGCCGACGCCGATGCGTTTTTCGCCGTCAATACCGCCGACACACAGCCAAGCGCTACGGGAATGGCTATCCCGACAAAGAACAAGGCGATGCGCTTTGCGTTCATGGTTGCGCCCTTTAATTCGTCTTTCACCGCAGGGAATGCACCGCACATAAGCCCGGCAAAAAGGCAAACGATTGCAAACGGAATGATATCCAACAGCTGTTTGACTGTGATAAAGCCAAGCAATACCCCCAGCACCATGCCGATACCAATGGGCAATAAAAAGATAAAGCATTGCTTGAATTTCTTAAACAAATTGCCAATGGCATATAAAAATTGATCGTACAATTTAAAAATAATTGCCACCGTCGATCCGCTGATTCCAGGTACAATTACCGCCAAGCCAATGAAAAAGCCCAGCAACGCGCTCTTGCTCCACGTTTTTTTATTGTACTTGATTAAGGCGATTTCTAAACTTTCTCCCGCCATGTTTTCTTCCTCCCGTTTGTTATGGGTTATTTTCAAAAATGATTTTATGGTTTATTTGTGCTTTCTTTATGCGTTGGTTGGGTATACCTTTTACGCTTTTATGAACTGTTTTACGTGCCGTTATAACCAAACTTCCGCCCAATTTTTATCTAACTATCTTCGGCTTCCTGCAATTTTGCTTGTCGCTTCGCCTGCGACTTCCGATAAATAACAGCGCCCAGCCACACCGTAAAGACGGCAAACGCCAGCCCCGTAAATGCACCTGCCATATCCACCAATACGTCCGTTATTTCCGCCGCGCGATTGGGGGTAAACGATTGTAACAACTCATCCACAAGCGGTACGCAAACCAAAAATGCCAGGGGCAGGTACGCGTATACGGCTTTTTTTGTGTAAGAAAAATAACACCAGCCTGTCAATGCGCCCAACAACGCAAATTCCGAAAAGTGCGCTATCGTTCGGACGATTCCGTGAATGAAATCATAATCCTCGCCCGTCGCGGTTGCTATGTAGGAGTCGGGATCAATAAACGCCGCTACCGATTGCACGATTTCCATCACCTTACCGCTTTGACTGGACGATTCCACGCCCGTTTGCAGGGAATTGGAAAATATCCAAATCAACAGCAAAGCTGTTGCCGTTGTTAAAATCGCCCGTAGAACGTTGCGCTTCCATGGCGTTGGCTGTTGGTTTTGCGGTTGTTCAGCTGTTTGCAGTCCGTCCCTTTTCTTCATAGTTCTATTATACGATAAATTGCGCGTAAGGTCAATGTTTTCCACAAACTTTTTTTCGTGTTTGCGATAAACTTTTCCCCTTTCTTTGCCAAATCTCGACCGTTTTTGTCAATTTTTCCCTTGGTTTGGCATATATACTACTGTTATAAAATATATTTTCGGGTGAGAAATTATGAATTACGTCAAAAAAATGTGCATTTTGCGCCAAATCAAGCATGGATTTTCGGGGGACGGGAAAGCGCTTTCAGGCTTAATCAAAGCCGAACAATATGGTAAAAATCTCGCGGTGGAAGTCTCAATTATCAATTTTGCGCCCATCGTTTCGGGGGAATATTACTGCCTTCTATCCGACGGCAAAGGCAAAACGGAAATGCTGGCGTTGCGCGGTAAAAGTATCTTTAATATTCTTTCCGACCTGGATATTTCCGAAGGCTTTTGCGGTATCATTTGCTATGTTAAAAACGAAGTGGTGCCCGTGGCGTTTGGTATTAACGGCAACGGCGCGTACGATTGGAAAAGCATTTTAAACGCCACTTTACCGCCCGTTTTTCCGCGCGGCGACGAACGGATTTCCGCTAATGAAAGTGCCAAAAACAGCGCCCCTGTCCCCAAAAAAGAGGAAAAGGACGGGGGCAGGTACGAGTTGAACGACGTTTTAAACGAGAAACCGCTCATAACGCCTAGCACCTCCGCCAGTTACAACGACGAAGCGGTGGCAATAGAAAATTATTACGAGGAGAGCGAACATGAACGCAAGCAGCCTAAAAAAATTGACGACTATGCATACGCTGAAAGCGCAGCTGAAAAGCAAAGCAAGGAAACAAGGGGTGACCTTGCGAAAAATGTCGATGCTAAAAACGTACGCCATTCGTTTACAACAAATTCCGACGGATACTATGCAAGCGTCAAAAGCGAAATCGACGAGTTATTTAAACAATACCCGCGCGATAAAACGTTAGACGGCGCATTTACTTGTAGTCAATGGGTGCGCGTCAAAGGTGAAGCCTCCGCGCCTGAATATCTCGTCGGTGTGCTATACAACGACGGCAAGGCGACCTACATTTGCTATGCGTTAGCGGCAAAAGATAAGCGCAATCCGCCAAGCGAAATTAAAGATTCCTGCGTATTTGTCCCCACCTCGCCCTACGACGACGAAAGCGGTTTTTTTGTTATTTTTCAAAGCGCCGCCACGGGCGAATGCATCAAACCCGACCGAATTTAAACTTACTTTATAGAAAAAGAGAGACGCCTTTGCATCTCTCTTCATTGTTTCATTATGCCTCCACCGTCTCCGTAGCTTTGTCCGCCGCTTCATCTGCAGTTTGATCCGTATTTTGTGCATCCATAACCGCAGTACCTTCCACAACTCCATCTCCCTTAAACACTTTACCAATAGTCCTAAAGAAAATTTTAACGTCGCCCCAGAAAGTAATTTTTTTGGCGTATTCGCCATCAAACCAAGCCTTTTTCTCAACGTCGCTTGCTAAAATGTCGCGTCCGTTTACTTGAGCCAAACCCGTCAACCCCGGTTTAATCAAATTCGAACCGTTAGCCGTTCTTGCAGAAATCAAATCCTCTTCGCTACAACCCGCAGGACGAGGACCGACAATCGACATCGTACCGATAAAAATACAAAACAACTGAGGAAGTTCATCCAAACTGGTTTTTCTTAAAAATGCACCGAATTTTGTGATATACTCTTCACTATGCAACAATCTTGGCGCACAATCAGCAGGCGCATCAGTGCGCATACTACGGAATTTATAAAATTTAAATCTTTTATTGTTTTTCCCAATTCTTTCCGTTTTAAATACGGCAGGGCCTTTGCTTGTACATTTTACTAAAATAGCAATAATCAACATAGGCAAAGCCAAAACGATAATTCCAATAAAACTTAAAACAATGTCAATTAATCGTTTAAAAAAATGTCTATACATCCTTGTATAACTCCAATATTTACAATTTCCTCTTTCGTTGCGTTATTTCAGCAATAAATATTATAGCATTCGATAGGTTATTTGTCAATATATTTTTCAAGTTT
>JAZOVQ010000013.1:0-6006 GCA_045658805.1 Candidatus Scatosoma sp. | reverse complement strand
TGCGAAAAATTGCGGTATCGAAACGCCTGTAAACATAGCCGATACAATGGAAATTATGAAATACGGCGTTATGTCGCTACCTGCTATCGTAATTGATGGAAAAGTGGTTGCTATGGGCAGAATGTTGTCGGTTGAGCAAATCGAATCGCTTATAAAGGGAAAAATGGCAGAAGAAGATTCCGCAAAAGTTTGCACCTGCGGTTGTGGGTGTCAAAATAAGGGGTAAAGCAATATGAGCAATCGAGAAGAGCGAAGAAAACAAAATACAGCCATATCGAAAGCCGAACGCGAACGCTTAAAACAAAAGGAAATGAAGAAACTCGCGCGTAAGGCTTGGTGGGAAATGTATAAAATGAAAGTAATCGTTATTTTATGCGCTGTAATCGGAATTGGCGGTGTTATAGGAATAGCCGTTGGCGTATCGCAAATAGATAATGACGGTGGCACAACTACGGGACAATATCAACTTATTGATTTAGGCAGTAACGGTTGTATTCCTTGCGAACAATTACGCCCTGTTATCGCAAACTTGAAAAGCAAATATAACGGCGAAATCAGCGTAAATTTCTACGACGTAAACAGTTCCACGAAAGGCGCGCAACTTGCGAATAAGTATAACGTATCTACTATTCCCACACTAATTTTCTTGGAAAACGGAAAAGTAGTAAAACGAATGGTCGGTTATCATTCGCAATCGGAAATTGAATCCGTATTCCGTAGTTTGGGGTGGATTTAGTTATGGGTTGGTGGAATAAATACAAAAATATTGTCGCACAAATAGGGATTTTTGTTCTTGTTCTCGGCGCGCTTATCGCTATGGGTGTTTTTGTGGTTATTTCTGATAGAAACAGCAAAGACATTGAGCAAAAGTATTATCAGCCGACAGCGCAATATGCTTTAATTGATTTAGGCGCAACGACGTGCGATCCTTGCGTTCGCTTACAACCCGAACTGAAAACGTTACGGGAAAAATACAGCGAAACGATAGACATTAAATTTTTTGATATGGTAAGAACGCAAGACGGCGCGTCGTATGCAAATGCTTATGGCGTGCAAGTAATGCCCACGCTCCTATTTTTGGATAAATACGGACGAGAACAAAAACGAGTTGTAGGCTTTCACACAGCCGAAGAAATCGAACAAATATTTCTTGAATTGGGGTGGATAAAATGATTAACGAATGGTTGCAATCGTTGAGTGAAATATTAAGCCAAAATCTTTGGATAGGTCTTGCTATATCCTTGCTTGCAGGTGTTTTAACATCTTTTACGCCTTGCGCTCTTTCAAGCGTTCCGCTTGTTATCGGCTATGTTGGCGGTTATACCGATAATAAGAAAAAAGCGTTTTTCTACTCCCTTATTTTTTGTATCGGTCAGGCGGTTACGTTTACGGTCTTGGGCGTAGTAGCGTCTTTGGTCGGTAGGCTTTTTCTCGGTATTCAAATGTATTGGTATATTATTCTCGGCGTTTTAATGGCTTTAATGGCGTTACAAACTTGGGATATTATACATATATTTCCGCAAAAATGCGGTTATGGCGGTACAAAAAGCAAAGGTGTTCTCGGTGCGCTTTTAATGGGTATGCTCGGTGCGATATTCGCATCGCCTTGCTCCACACCTGTTTTAATCGCCATTACTGCGGTTGTTTCTACGGGGCAAACGATTATTATGGGGGTTTTAATGCTCTTGCTTTATTCTATTGGGCATAGCGTTTTAATCTTGGTTGCAGGTACTTCGGTTGGCTTTGTAAATGAAATTGCACACTCCGAAAAATTTGCAAAAGCAAGCAAAATAATAAAAATCGTGATGGGCGCGGTTTTAATGGCGTTATCGTTGTATCTATTTTATAGCGCATTTGCGTAAGGAGGTAGAATAAATGTCGTGCAAAAATGTAAAAGAATGTATATGCCCGAAAACCACGTGTCCTAATCACGGAAAATGTTGCGCGTGCGTTATAAAACACCGTAACACGGACAGTTTACCGTATTGCCTTTTCACCGATAATAACGGTGATAAGTCAAATGAAAACTATTACAAAGTATTAAAGAAAAAATATGAAAATATAGTAATTTGAAAGATTATAGTTGTTTAAGTATAGAACACTATACTTTGCAAGCAAAGATATATAGCGTTATTAGCAAAGACAATTAAATGATTAATATTTATGAAGAACGTAGCAAACGGTCAAGTTTGCTACGTTCTTTTTGCATTAGGCAGTGGCGGTTCACCCCTCAAAATTTGATACGCAGTAAACAAAGAAAAGGGAAGTTGAAAAAATCAGTAAAAATAAGCAATAAAAAACCTGTGAAAATCGTTTGATTTTCACGGGTTTTTGGTCGAGGCGACGGGATTTGAACCCACGACCTTATGGTCCCGAACCATACGCGCTACCAGCTGCGCTACGCCTCGATTTTTCAGTTTTTCATCTATTTTCGTAAGTGGTCAAACATGTGGTCAAGCCACTTATTTCGAACGTTTTGTAGAAAAGTGTACCGCCCGAATTGTCAGGTTTTTCAAGGGGTTCAGCGATTTTCAAAAATCACTGCTTCAAGACCGGTGGCGGTGTCCCGAACCATACGCGCTACCAGCTGCGCTACGCCTCGATTTTTTCAGTTTTTCATCTATTTTCGTAAGTGGTCAAACATGTGGTCAAGCCACTTATTTCGAACGTTTTGTAGAAAAGTGTACCGACCGAATTGTCAGTGTTGTCAAGGGGTTCAGAGGTTCGAAAAAATCTACCAAGGAAAGCCCTTGTGGGTGTCCCGAACGCGACGCGCTACCAGCTGCGCTACGCCTCGATTTTTTAAGTTTTTATATTTTTCGTAAGTGGTCAAACATGTGGTCAAGCCACTTATTTCGAACGTTTTGTAGAAAAGTGTACCGCCCGAATTGTCAGGTTTTTCAAGGCGTTCAGCGATTGGCAAAACTTGCAAAAATGTGCTCGGTGGTTCGCGCGAGCGAGTAAAAGCATTGTGTCGAGAACTCTTGAGAAGAAAAGCGGTGACTGGCCTTAAATATTATTTTAAAGAGGGGGAACTGCCGTATCAAAGCAAATAGTCTACATTTAGATCTTTAATTCATATTGACAATTATATGTAAGCGCGGTATAATAAAACAAATAGCAGGCAACATTTTATCGGCGGTGATTCCCGAACAGGCGGCGGTGTGGAGTTATCCCGTCGGCGTTGGTGAGATAGGGTTGCCTTTGTCTGCAAAATATGATAAAAATTGGGTGGCGGAAAATATTTCAAACGATAGAATTGTTATGAATATGATTAACTCCTTTTTGGGGAGAATGCACCTTGCCAGCCATTTGGAATTATTAAATGAAGCGCAGCTTGCGCTTGTTTGCGAAGGAGTGCAGTATTATAACGGCCTAACGTCGGCGAAGAAAAAAGCGTTGCCGTATTTCCCGAACGGATTTACGGACTTTGCTGCGGAGCATATCGTGGCAGGTTTTAAAACGGACGAAAAAATCTATCTTGCCGTGTGGTGTTTGGCAGGCGAAACGACGGTAAGCGTACCGATTGAGGCGAACGTATCGGCTGTCAAAATTGCTTATCCTAACGCTACAAACGTGGCGGCAAAAGTCGAAAATCACACCTTGCGTGTCGATTTTGAGAAGGACAAACAAGCTGTCTTTTTGGAGTTGGCGTTGTAAAGTATCAAATTAAAAATGGAATAAAAGTAAGCCATATACCACATTAAAAGTGAAAAAGAGAGGTTGACGTTTTATTGCATTAGCTTTCTATAAAAAGTTTATTAAACCTATCCACCTGCGACGTTGGATAGGTTTTTAATTTTATAAAAATATATACAGCATATTGACTATATTTATTTGACATGATATAATATCATAGTAATGAAAAGTAAGAGATTATATAGGAGAGGAATTGTGAACGTTTTATTTATCAATGCATGCGTGCGCAAACAGTCAAGAACGCTCGTGTTGGCGAAGGATATTTTAAGCAAAATGCAAGGGGAGATTATCGAGATTAATTTGGCGCACGAAAACCTTGCACCGTTGAATTGCGTATCCTTGGAAGAAAGAGAGCGCTTGCTTCAGGCAGGCGTAATGGACGCGCCCATGTTTAAATACGCGAAGCAATTTGCGCAAGCGGACGAAATTGTAATAGCCGCGCCCTTTTGGGATTTGTCTTTCCCTTCGATATTAAAAATCTATATGGAACAAATTACCGTTGCGGGAATTACGTTTGAATACAGAAACGGTTGTCCCACGGGGCTTTGTAAAGCAAAGCGCTTGGTGTACGTCACTACGTCGGGCGGGGAAATCTTTTGTGATTTTGGCTATGCTTATATTAAGGCACTCGCAACTAATTTCTTTGGAATCCAGGACACCGTTGCGTATCGTGCGACCAATCTTGACGTGCAGGGAATTTCAGCGGAAGCGTTGCTGCAAACGGCTACCATTTCTATGGTGAAATAAATTGCTTTTTGGCAGATAAGTTCATTTTTATTTCTTTGAACGTTATGTGAAACACAGTGAAAATATGAAAAATGCAGAACACAAAATCGTGTTCTGCATTTTTTAATTAAGTAAACGTTGTGTATTAAAAAATGGGTTTAAATGATATCAAAAATTCCTAATATTTGATTCATTGTCCATTCGGGAACGTCAATTGCAACATAAGTGAAAAGATACTGCATTTCAACAGACTCTACCGTTCCGTCCGCATAGGTATGCACTTCTTTCGTCAAATTTCCGTTCTCATCGTATTCTTTCGTGTATACGTCTTTCGTTTCGTCGGGATAAATCCATTCTTCTTTGATACAATTCCCAGCGTTATCATAGGTGCAGTAGAGAGTGGAGTTGAGCTCTCCATCCTCGGAGTATACTTTTTCCGTCAGCTGCCCGGCTTCGTTGTAAGTATAATCATTGGTATAATAATTGCCATACGGCGATTCGCCGCGTTCGTTCACTAATTGCCCGTCCGTGTTATAAACGTAGTCGTAAACATAATCACCGTCCGTGGTTTCGAATACGCTCTTAATTAAATTGCCATTAGCATCATAAGAATTCGCATAATCGTAATAAATTACGCCGTTTTCCGCGTAGGATTCTCTAATTAAAAGCCCGTTTTCGTCATAACCGTACTCATGAACGGCTTTTACGACGTTGCCATCAAGATACTCAGCTTTAACAATTCTGTTGTTTGCATCATAGGTATAATCATACGCCGCAAAATCGTCGTTGTAGGTCATTGCTTGGCGCAGCATGTTGCCCTTGGCGTCATACGTATACCAGCCGTCTTTCGTATAGTCGCCCGTCCCGTCGATAGTACCCTCCGTAAGCATGCGAACAGGGAGGTTGTACGAACCAAGCGTAATCGTCATAACGCCCGATCTATCATAAAGCTCATAGTTTACAACCGAGGGGAAGTACATAAATCTAGACAAATATTTTTCGGAATCTTTGTAATCGCCCAAATCCTTAAATGCAGTGTAAGCTTCTTCATAATCGCCGCTTTCAATGCGTGCGCACGCATCGTTATACTTTGCCTCGTTTGCATCAGGCTCGGTCTTTATAAAGTCACAAGCGACAAGGCTACCCATTGCCACGGTAATAATCATAGCCGAACAAAACAATCTTGCAATTTGTTTTTTCATATAGAAATACTCCCTCTATACCAAATTTTTGATTATTATATCACGCAAAATATAAATTGTCAAGATAGCGAAGAAAAATTCATTGTTTATTTTCCAAATAAAACACCGCAAATCCAACGCGAGAGAGGGGATAAAAGAGAAAGACAAGACACCAACAATGTCTTGTCTTTTTTTGAGTTGAGTAGTTTGTGCCTATCTTGAATCGTTAATCGTTTTTAACGATGGTTTCTTTGTCTGTTTGTTTCCCGTTTTCACTTTTTTATAACGTTCTAATAATATAGGCGAAAAATTATATATTTCAGTTTCATTATAAACAACTAAAACTTTTGATTGCGGTTTGTTTATAAATACATATTTCTCTTGATTATTGTCCACATAT
>JAZOVQ010000012.1:0-7903 GCA_045658805.1 Candidatus Scatosoma sp. | reverse complement strand
GGGACGGGAATATATAAATATGAAAAAAAAAGGGCGCTTTCCTGGTGTTCAAGGGAGAAAGCTACCATTTTGTAATCGGGATTTGTTTTTATAAGGTCAAACATTTTTCAGTAGGGATAGTATCAGGTAATGCTTGATTGCTTGCGATATAGTCAATGTCTTTTAAGGAACAAAGATGATAAGGGGAAATTTTTCCGAACTTCGTGTTATCGCAAAGAAAAACTTTCGTTTTTGCATTTTTAATCATGGCACGGCGAAGGAAGATTTCTTCTTCATAGCAATCGTAAATCTCGCCGTTATTATCCATGGCTTGCGCAGAGAAAAAGGCAATATCCGCGTGGAAATTACAAATCATATCTTCAGCGTATCGCCCGACCAAAACGGAGGGGTTTTCTGTTGAAACCTGACCGCCTGTGGAATATGCGAGTATCTTATTTTTAGACAGCAACGATAGAGTATCAATGCCGTTTGTAATTATGCGTATGTTTTCAAATTCCTTCAAATATTCCGCAATATAAAATGCAGAAGTGGAACCGTCCAAAAAGACGATATTTCCATTTTTAATAAGTTTGATAGCAGAAAGCGCAATTTTTTTCTTTTCAAAGCTATTTTGGTGGATGCGGAAGGTGAAACTTGGCGAAAAATTATTATCGCTGTTGATTTTTACGCCACCATGCGTTCTTGTTACCAAGCTTTTTTGTTGCAATGATTCCAAAGTGCGGCGAATGGTAGAAGTGCTGACACCTAAAACGGTGGATAATTCATCCACGGAAGCGTATTGTTGGGTTTCTAAAATTTCTAAAACTTTCTTTTCTTGTGTAATCTTCATAAAAATTGCTCACTTTGATTGAAATAATCACTATTTTATGCGTATTCTTTCATTTTAATTAGCAAAACGAGGTGATGATAATTTTGTTTTGACTGTTTTGATATTTTTAGTATAATAAAAATAATAAATAAAGTCAAGTAAATACAGGAGTAAAAAATGTTTGACGTAATTGTAATAGGTGGCGGCGTTGTCGGAGGGCTTATTTTGCGGGAATTGACCAAATATCAATTGAACGTATGCCTTGTGGAAAAAGCGAGTGACGTTGCGATGGGAGAAAGCAAAGCAAACAGCGGCATTGCGCATGCTGGCTTTGATGCAGCAATAGGCAGCTTGAAGGCAAAATTTAATGTAGAAGGCAACAAGATGATGGAAGGCGTTTGCGCAGATTTGGGCGTGAAGTTCCGTCGTAATGGCTCCTTGGTTGTAGCATTTTCGGAAGAAGATTTCAAAACACTCAAAGATTTGAAGTTTCGCGGCGAAATTAACGGCGTAGAGGGCTTGGAGATCATAGATCAAGGGCGTCTTCGTGAAATGGAGAAGAATATCTCTGATGAAGCAATTGCGGCTTTGTATGCGCCTACGGGCGGTATTGTTTGCCCTTATGAATTGACGATTGCATCCATCGGTAACGCTATGGACAATGGTGCAATTTTGAAAACGGATTTCACCGTAACGGCTATTGAAAAGACGGAAAATGGCTACCTTGTAAAGTCGGAAGACGGGCAAGAAGTGTGCGCAAAGCTTGTTATCAACTGTGCGGGCTTACACAGTGGTAAAATCGCGGAAATGGTCGGTGATACCGATATTCAAATCGGCGCAAGAAAGGGGGAATATATCCTTTTGGATAGAGAAAGCGGGGATTTTATTTCGCACACCTTGTTCTTCACGCCTACGAAACTAGGCAAAGGTATTCTTGTTACGCAAACGGTAGACAACAATATTTTGCTTGGTCCTACGGCAGAAGAAGGAAATGATAGCACTGAAACGAGTGCTGACGGGTTGGCTTTCGTGATTGAAAAGGCAAGAAAAATGTGTAAAAACGTTCCTTTGTTTAATACGATTACTTCGTTTGCAGGTGTGCGCGCGTTCTCGGATAGACACGACTTTATCATCGAGGAAAGTAAGACTGCAAAAGGGGTTATCCACTGTGCTGGTATTGAATCCCCCGGCTTAACGGCATCGCCTGCGATTGCAAAATACGTGGTGGAAACGCTTGTCGGCGGTATGTTGCCTCTTGCAAGGAATGAAGTATTTAACGGTACGAGAACCCCAGATTATTTCTTCAAACATTTAACCATGGAAGAAAAGAACGAAATTATAAAGCAAGATCCGTCCTACGGCAAAATTGTATGCCGTTGTGAGCAGGTAACGGAAGGGGAAATTTTACGTGCAATCCGTGAAAATCCTCCGGCAAAGGATATTGACGGTGTAAAGCGTAGAACGCGCTCGGGGATGGGCAGATGCCAAGGTGGTTTTTGTCAGCCTTATGTAGCCGAGTTGATTGCGAAAGAAAGGGGTATCTCTTTGACGAGTGTAACAAAGAACGGGAAAAGTTCACACCTTTTAACGGGGGTAACGAAATGAAAAACACGTATGATATTGTGATAATCGGCGGGGGCCCTGCGGGGCTTGCGGCGGCAATTTCCGCGTATGACAACGGCGTAAAAGATATTTTGGTTTTGGAACGCGAAGATAAAATGGGCGGTATCCTTAATCAATGCATCCACAACGGCTTTGGATTGACGAGATTTAAGGAAAGTCTTTCGGGTCCCGAATATGCGGCTCGTTTTGTGCAAGGTGTTCGTGAACGTAAGATTGAAGTTTTAACGGAAACCACCGTTTTATCTTTGACAAAGGATAAGAAAATTACAGCCATTAATACAACGAGCGGTATTTTTACCCTGCAAGCAAAATCGGTGATTTTAGCGATGGGTTGCCGTGAGAGAAGTAGAGGTGCTTTGAATGTAGCAGGTACGCGTCCAGCAGGGATTTACTCGGCAGGTACGGCGCAAAAATACGTCAATATCAAGGGTTATATGCCCGGTAAAAAAGTCGTTATTCTCGGTTCGGGTGACATCGGCTTGATTATGGCTCGCCGTATGACCTTGGAAGGGGCAAAGGTGCTTGCTGTGTGCGAAATTATGCCCTATTCCAGCGGGTTAAAACGTAACATTGCGCAATGTTTGGACGATTTTGATATTCCGCTTTACCTCAATCATACCATTACGAAAATCGAAGGGGAAAAGCGCGTCACGGGAGTGGTTATTTCCAAAGTAGATGAAAACAAGCAACCGATTGCAGGTACGGAAATGCGCTTTGATTGCGACACCGTTTTGTTCTCGGTTGGGCTTATTCCTGAAAATGAATTGACGAAAGAAGCAGGGATAGAGTTATCCCCGAAAACGCGCGGTGCAGTCGTTAGCCAAACGCGCGAAACAAGCGAAGAGGGGATCTTTGCTTGCGGTAACGTTTTGCAGGTGCATGACCTTGTAGATTTTGTATCCGAAGAAGCGGAGATGGCAGGCAGGTATGCAGCGAAATATGTTTTAGAAGGTAAAACGGCGCATAATTATGTGGAAGTTACCAACGGCAAAAACGTCTCTTATGTATGTCCGCAAAAGTTGGATAAGACCTTGGATGAAAACGTAAAATTGTTTTTCCGTGTAACCAATACGTTTAAGAATTGTACGATTACCGCAAAGTGTGGCGATAAGATTTTGTTGCAAAAGAAAAAACAAATTGCTGTTCCAGGAGAAATGGAAACGCTGATGCTTATCAAAAATAAATTTGGTGAAATCGACGGGAAAATCGAGGTTTCATTGGAGGTGCAAGAATGAAAAAGAGTTTAACTTGTATCGAATGTCCTATCGGTTGCGAAATCAAAGTGGAAGTGGAAAATGGCGTGGTGCTTTCCGTTAAAGGCAACACTTGCCCACGCGGGAACCTTTATGCCGAGGCGGAAGTGGTATGTCCCAAACGTGTGGTGACTTCCACCGTTCGTGCGGATAACGGGGAAATGATACCCGTAAAAACGGATAGACCCGTACGCAAGGATGCTATTTTTGAGGTCATGAAAAAAATCAATGCAACAAGCTGTAAAATGCCCGTTGCGTTGGGGAATATTCTTGTGGAAAATATTTGCGACGATGCGAATTTGGTCGTTGCAGGGAATTTTTAAGAGGTTGATATGAAAGATTTTTATGGGAATGATGCAACGAGATTAAAGGATAAAAAGCTGTTCTTATTCGATATGGATGGCACAATTTACCTTGGGGAAAATTTGTTTGAAGGTGTTCCTGAATTATTGCAAAAAATCGAAAACAAAGGGGGCAGGTATGTGTTTATTACAAATAATGCCTCTAAATCGGTGTCTGATTACGTCAAAAAATTACACCGCCTTGGCTTGACGAATGTAACGGAAGAACACTTCTTTACGTCCGCGCAAGCAATGTTAATGTTACTTAAGGAAAAGCACGCAAATGATTTAATTTATTTGCAAGGCACAACGTCACTTGTAAATGAATATAAAGCAAGCGGTTTGCATATTACAGAAGAATATACAGACAATGCGGGGGCGATTGTTGTGGCGTTCGACACCGAATTAACGGCCGAGAAGATGTATAATACTTCCAAAATGTTGACGTTGCACGATTTGCCCTATTATGCAACCAACCCTGACTGGGTTTGTCCTGTGGAGTTTGGTTACATTCCTGATTGCGGTTCAATGTGTCAAAGTTACGAACGCGCGACGGGTAAAAAACCTATTTTTATAGGGAAACCACAACCGACTATGATATTCGAAGTAATGAAAAAATTCGGCGCAAAACCTGAAGAAACGGTTGTTATCGGTGATAGATGTTATACGGATATTGCATCGGGGAACAATGCAGGGGTGGATACTGTGTGCGTGTTGAGTGGTGAGGTTACTTTGGATGAAGTAAACGAGGCGCAGGGTGTTGAAAAACCTACGTTCTTGTTGAATCACGTAAAAGAAATAGAATTGTAATTGTCATTGAGGTAAGCATGGAAAGGTTATTAGAATACTTAAATCTTGAGCAGTTATGGTTAGCGCTTGATTTGATATTAGCGGCGTTGTTAGGTTTTTTTATCGGCTTGGAAAGAAAATTGAGGGATAAAGAAGCGGGGATCAGGACGCACACAATCGTTGCGTTTGGCGCGGCTTTGATGATGGTTATATCAAAGTTTGCATTTGATAGTGAAGCGGATTCGGCACGTGTAGCGGCACAAATCGTTGCAGGGATTGGTTTCCTGGGCGCAGGAATTATCGTTTATAAGAAAAACGTAGTGCATGGTCTTACGACGGCGGCAGGTGTCTGGACGACGGCTGGTATCGGTATGGCTTGTGGCGGTGGTTTGTGGTTAATTGCGATTATTGCAACGGTTGTTTTAGTGTTAATTCAATTTTGTTTACATAGAAAGATTTTTCGTCACAAGAAAAACTATTCTATTAAAATCGTTTTTGTGCAAGATACAAACGAACGTGAACAGGTAAAAGCCTTGTTTGATATTGACAGATACAACCGCCTTGTGGTGGAGCGTCAGGGTGAAGAACTGATTTATCAAGCGATTTTGGATACGGATATTGAATATTCTTCTACGGCATTAGACGAAATTATGAAATCGCACAAGTTTATACGTTCGATTGAACGCTATGACGATAATTAAGAGAGGTTATTATGCAGGAGATACAAAATAAAAAAGCGTTTATTTGTGATATGGACGGCGTGATTTATCATGGCAGTCAGATTTTAGACGGCGTTCGTGAATTTGTGACTTGGCTGATTGAAAAAGATAAAAAATTCATCTTTTTGACTAATAGCCCCGAAAGAACGCCCCATGAATTGTCGATGAAACTTGAACGTATGGGGTTGAAAGTGTCGGCCTCACATTTTTATACGAGTGCGATGGCAACAGCGGAATTTCTGCACACGCAAAAACCGGGTTGCACAGCGTATGTAATCGGTGAAGCTGCGTTGACAAAAGCTATGTATGATAAAAAAATTTATATGAATGACGTAAACCCCGATTACGTGGTGCTTGGGGAAACAAGGACCTATAATTTTGAAAAGCTTGAAAAGGCGATTGAGCTAGTTCGCGGCGGCGCAAAATTGATAGGTGCAAATCCTGATACCGTTGGTGTAACGGAAAAGGGGATTATGCCAGCGACAGGGTCTTTGATTGCTCCTATTGAAATTGCTACGGGCAAAAAAGCGTATTTTGTCGGTAAACCGAACCCTTTAATGCTTCGTCACGGCTTGAAAAAGTTGGATTGCCATAGTGCGGACGTGGCGTTTATTGGTGATAGAATGGTTACGGATATTATTGCAGGTATCGAATCAAATATTGATACCGTCTTGGTGTTAAGTGGGGTTACCAAGAGAGAGGATTTGTTGCAATTCCCGTATCAGCCTAGGTATGTCTTAAATGGCGTTGGTGACATTTTGAATGAAGGAATATAAGAAATGAAAGGTCAAAACGAAAAAAAAGCATTTAGCTCGACAACTTTATTGATTGCATTATGTTGGATTGTTTATACGTGTTCATATTTGGGAAAATTGGGATATAATGCCAATATCACGCAAATAGAAGCGGAGTATTGCATTTCGCATTCTACAGCCGGTATGGTAAGCACTTTTTTCTTTTTCGCGTATGGGATAGGGCAGATTTTTAACGGATTTTTTTGTAAACGATACCCCTTTAGATTTTTTGTTTTTGGCAGTTTAATCGTTTCAGGGTTGATGAATCTATTGGTTGGGATTTTTAACAACTTTGCGTTTATAAAATATTTTTGGCTGATAAATGGCGCGGCATTATCTGTTCTGTGGCCTTCATTAATTAGCTTGTTGTCACAAACTTTAGATAAAAAAGATGTTTCACGTGCAGTCTTTGTAATGGGAACAACGGTTGCGACGGGTACTTTTTTTGTGTACGGTCTTAGTGCTTTATTCGTTTCTATTGGTTTTTATAAATTAATGTTTATTGTTGCTGGGACATTATTGCCTTCGGTTGCTGTATTTTGGTTTGTATTTTACCCCAAATTAGTACATAAGAACTTGAAAGAAGATGTCGTATCTATTCCAGGAAAAATTCAAACCAAGCAAAAAAAGAAATTAGGGATTTTGTGGTTTCCCATTTGTATTCTTGCCTTTTTCGCGGTTGTAGATAATCTTGTGAAAGACGGTTTAACCACGTGGGTTCCGATGATTTTGAAAGAGACGTATGCATTGCCGGATTATGTGAGCATACTTATAACAATAGTGCTTCCCTTGCTGGCGGTTTGCGGGATATGGGTCGTTCTTTTTATGCGAAAAAGAATCGCTGATTTTGTAATGCTGGCTGCTATCCTTTTTGGTACGGCGGCATTATTTATCGGTATAGTAATATTATGTCTGCCCACTGGCTTGCTTATCGTTACGGTTGGCAGTTTTGGTGTTGTGGCGTGTCTAATGTCTGGCGTAAATAATATTGTAACGAGTATGGCTCCGCTTTATTGGAAAGATAAACTGAATTCTGGTCGTTTGGCGGGGATTTTGAATGGCTTTTGTTATTTAGGAAGCGCATTAAGCTCCTATGGATTAGGTTTAATCGCAGACATGGGTGGTTGGAATGCTGTTTTTTGGCTTTTGTTCAGCCTCTGTGTGGTCGCGGTAGGTATCAGTGTTTTCTATGGCGTGATGAGTCTTGTTAGGAGAAAGAAAAATGAACGTGTGGCATGATATTAGTCCCGAACGCATTACAACAAAGAGCTTTGAGGTATTTATTGAAATCCCCAAAGGTTGTAAGGCAAAGTATGAATTGGATAAAGAAACGGGATTATTAAAGTTGGATAGAGTATTGTACACATCAACGGTGTATCCTGCAAACTACGGCTTTATTCCCCGAACGTATGCAGATGACGGAGACCCGTTGGATGTGCTTGTTTTAGGGGGAGAAACGATTTATCCCTGCACACTTGTAAAATGTTATCCGATAGGGGTAATCAAGATGGTGGATAGTGGCTCTCTTGATGAAAAAATAATTGCTATTCCTTTTGGGGATCCAACCTATAATACG
>JAZOVQ010000011.1:0-4583 GCA_045658805.1 Candidatus Scatosoma sp. | reverse complement strand
CCGCTTGGCCTCCGACTTCGGCATACTTATTTTGCGACGATGCGATTATGCCGTTAAACGCGGACGAAGAAGGGATGGTTTGGTCTACGTCAAAGCATTTTCACAAAACGTTTGTAAAATGCGCGGGGTATTCGTTGGAGTTTGATACAAATGCTGATCATAATTATGATGCAAATGGGTTAGGTCGAATTCATAAGGCGGGGGCATCGGGGGCAATTTGCCTTTCCACGCCATTTGCCAAAACGCCGAATTATAAGACGAATGGTTATGAAAACAAATCCAGTTTTTCCATTTGCCCTGCGATAAAAAATGCGCAAGGGGAATGGCTTTACGCTTCGGACAGCGCCGTTGTCTACACTTTGACCTTTGAAAACACAAAGGAAAATAAGGAAAATATGGTGCAGGTAGGCTTTACTTGTAAATTCGCGGATGGAAGAAAAGTGGAATTTATATGTACGATAGATGAAAAAGGCGTTCTTGTGTGCGTAAATGGCGAAAAAGAGCAAGAAATAAGGATTTGCCTACCGATTTTTATGTTTGATGGTGAAAAACACGCAAAAATGACTGAAGCAGCAGGAAAAATCCTTGTAGCGTATAACGGTTGGATTTGTGAATACCAGGCGGAAGATATACAAAATTTAAACGTAGACGTTGTAAATCGCAACGGGGCATACAAATGTTATCTCGCTAACGGAATGGGGGAAACGGCTGTGCGGATTAAAATATATCCGTGTGTATAAGGTAAGGAAAAAATATGAAAGATATATTTAGTTTAAAGGGTAAAGTGGCGCTTGTAACTGGTGGGGCATACGGTATTGGCTTTGCGATTGCGGAAGCTCTTGCAAATGCAGGCGCAAAAATTGCATTTAATTGTCGCAAGCAGGAGCATTTGGATACGGCGATGGCAGAATATCAGCAACGTGGTATTCAGGCAAAGGGCTATATTTGTGACGTTACGGACGAACAAGCGGTTCAAACGCTCGTGTCGCAAATTGAGCAGGAAATCGGCGTGATTGATATTCTTGTCAACAATGCAGGGATTATCAAGCGTATCGCTATGCACGAAATGAGCGTTTCCGAGTTTCGTGAAGTAATTGACGTGGATTTGACTGCACAATTTATTTGTGCAAAGGCGGTTATTCCTGCCATGATGAAAAAAGGCGGGGGTAAAATCATCAACGTTTGTTCTATGATGAGCGAACTTGGCAGGGAGACGGTATCGGCGTATGCGGCAGCAAAAGGCGGTTTGAAGATGCTGACGAAAAATATTGCCAGCGAATACGGTGCATATAACATTCAGTGTAATGGTATCGGGCCTGGGTATATCGCAACGCCGCAAACTGCACCTTTAAGAGAAGTGCAACCCGACGGCTCTCGTCATCCATTCGACAGCTTTATCATCGCCAAAACGCCTGCAGGTAGATGGGGAAATCCCGAAGACTTGGCAGGTCCAGCCGTATTCCTTGCCAGTGAAGCTTCTAACTTTGTCAACGGGCATATTTTGTACGTGGACGGCGGTATTTTGGCCTATATCGGCAAGCAACCCAAATGATAAAGGGGGGGGATATGAAAGTGCAGGAAATCATCGAGAATAATAAGACTTTTATTGATGAAACGTTTGAAAAACTTGACAAAAAGCTGTCACATACGGCGGTAAAAAGCCGTTATAAAATACCTTACACAACCCAAAATGGGCAACACGACGATAAAAGAGACTATATCGAATGGTGGACGAATGGCTTTTGGGGTGGATTGATGTGGCTGATGTATAATGCGACGGGCAATCAAGCTTATCGCATTACAGCCGAACAAAATGAAGAATATTTAGACGTCGCCCTTCAAGACGTGGAAAAACTGCACCATGACGTAGGCTTTATGTGGTATTTGACCAGTGGTGCAAACTATCGCTTAACAGGGAACGCAAAGTCAAAAAATCGTGCGCTCCTTGCGGCGATGATTTTTGCTAGCCGTTATAACGTTGACGGGGGATATATCCGTTCGTGGAATGGCGATACAAACGGTTGGACGATTATCGACTGTATGATGAACTTGCCCTTATTGTATTGGGCAAGTAAGGAAATCGGGGACGAGCGTTTTAAGAAAATTGCCATGCGACATGCGGATATGAGCATACGAGACCACGTCCGTGCGGATGGTATGGTAAATCACATCGTTGCGCATGCTATTGATAGGGCAGATGTCGTGTTGGACGTATTTGCTGGGCAAGGGTATTCAAGCTCGTCTTGTTGGTCGCGCGGATGTGCTTGGGCATTGTATGGTTTTACGCTCTCTTATATACATACCAAAGAGCAAAGATATTTAGATACGGCAAGTAAGGTAGCAAACTGCTTTATTTGTGAAGCGGAAAAAACGGGTTGGCTACCCAGGTTGGATTTTTGTCAACCGCAGCAACCGCTTTATTACGATTCAACGGCAGGTGCAATTGCTGCCTGTGGGTTGATTGAGGTTGCAAAGCTTGTTGATGATGAAGAAGGGGTGAAGTTACTTTCCGCCGCATTGAATATTCTAAAAGCAATGGAACAACAGTGGTGCAATTGGGGGACGAATGAAGATTCTATTCTACAAATGGGCAGTGAAGCTTATACGCATGGTATTCATATGCCGATTATATACGGGGATATGTTTTTTACGGAAGCGATTTTGAAATTGAAAGGAATTGACTTCTTGATTTGGTAAAGAACAATAAAAAGGCTACAATAATTCTTGTAGCCTTTTTCTTACACCCAAAGGTTGAGATTGTGTAAAGCGTTTTGCTCTCGCAAAACGGCTCCCGCCCACAAATCTCTTTCATAATGATTGTGCGCAGAACAATATTTTGTTGCGTTGCAACAAAGCGTCGTTGCTCGCTTGGGCGTGGGGAAGGGAATATCATTCGTGCTTGCTCGCTCCTCGCGTGAACCCTTGATACTTCAAGGTTTCCTGCTAACCTTTCAATACACAAACAAAAAGAGATATACCCAAAGGTATATCTCTTTTTGTGGCGCAGAGAAAGGGATTTGAACCCTTGTATACATTCCTGCATAACACGATTTCGAATCGTGCGCGTTCGACCGCTCCGCCATCTCTGCACAGCTTTTATATTATACCGCATTCCACACTAAAAAGCAAGTATTTTTGTAGGGATTTTCAGGTTTTTTACATAAAAGCCATACTAATTTTAAATCGTTTCTACGTTGATAAGGTTACTGTTACCGCTCTTACCATTCGGCGTACCGCCCGTAATAACAATCGTGTCGCCTTTCTTCACTAAACCGCTCTTTTTTGCGATTTCCTTGGCGAAATAGAAGAGAATATCAATAGAGGTGTATTCGTCCGTTAAAACGGGCAAAACGCCCCAGCTTAACGCAAGGTGACGATATGCATGCATATCCGTTGTAATACCGATAATATTGATATTCGGACGGAAACGGGATACCTTTCTTGCGGTATCGCCCGTACGCGTGCACACGACGATTGCTTTTGCGTGTAAATCCTTTGCAAGGGTTGCTGCCGAGTGCGAAAGGGCTTCCGCCTTCGTCTTAATCTCGAAATTATCAATAATTTGGATATATTCTACGTGATTTTCCGCATGTTCAACAATCTTTGCCATAGCATTTACCGATTGAACGGGGAAAATGCCAGCGGCGGTTTCGCCTGAAAGCATAACCGCGGAGGTACCGTCGTAAACAGCGTTTGCAACGTCGGAAATTTCCGCTCTCGTAGGACGAGGGTTATGAATCATCGATTCTAACATTTCCGTTGCGGTAATAACACGTTTACCGTGAATACGGCATTCGGAAATGATATATTTTTGAATATTGGGAAGCTCTACGTAAGGGATTTCCACGCCCAAATCACCACGGGCAACCATAATACCGTCGCAAACATCCATAATTTCAAGTAAATTGTTTACACCTGCGCGGTTTTCAATCTTTGCAATAACGTCAATACCTTTGCCACCGTTTTTTGCGAGAAACTCCTTGGCATCAATAACGTCTTGAGCTTTCGAAACGAAGGACAGGGCAACGAAGTCCACGCCTTGCTCGATACCAAACAAAAGATCCGCTTTGTCTTGTTCGGACAAGAATTCCATGTGGCGGAGCTGTTTTTCGGGGAAGAACATCGATTTACGGTTGGAAAGCTCGCCGCCGATTTCTACAACGCAATGGATATTGGGTGCGGAAACCTCTTCTACACGGAAAACGATCATACCATTGTTCAAAAGGATTTTATCGCCAGGTACAAGCTCCTCGCAAATTTGTGCGTAGGACACGCTGACACGGGTGTTATCGCCTTCAATATCTTCGGTTGTAAAAGTGAACGAGTCGCCGTCATTCAACGTAATTTTACCATCTTTAAAGGTTTTAATGCGGAATTCGGGGCCTTTCGTATCGAGTAGAATGGGAAGGGGGAGCTCTTTCTCGTCACGCACCTCTTTAATCATTGCGATTTTCTTCGCAAAATCCTCGTGGGAGCCGTGGGAGAAATTCAAGCGTACGACGTCCATACCTGCATCCGCCATTTTAGCAATCAATTCTTTGGTGGAACAAGCAGGGCCAAGTGTACATATAATTTTTGTCTTT
>JAZOVQ010000010.1:0-17563 GCA_045658805.1 Candidatus Scatosoma sp. | reverse complement strand
AAGATGTCATAGACCCAGTTTTTATTTTCTGCCGATTGAGGACAGCCGTGGATGCATCTAAGGGCGTAGTACGATTTAGCTAACTGGAGGGGTTAGCAAGTTAAGTCGTACTACGCCCTTTTTTGTTTTACGTTCGGTTTTTCTATGCAAATAAAAATTTTAGGAGGTAGCCTATTGAGCAAAAAACAGTATTTCAAAGTAACCCACGTAGGAAAACCGAGTATCACGGATTTACCCAAGAGCGAACAGAAAGTATTTTTCTCTACGCTTTTAGATAGAATCCTTGACTTGCAACGACTACAAACCAAGGAGGAAATTGCCTATGCCGATAATCAACGCAAAAGTATATAACGACGGTAGTTTTCCCATAGCCATTCCCCCAAGCTTGAATCCCCCACCCAAACGGAAAGGATAAGCAAAAGAGTATTTAGCCAAAATATCCTTGCCGATAAGCGAGGACGAGATCACCCCTCCAAGCGAAAAAGAAAAAGAAATAGCCAAGTATGCGAAAAGCCGAGCAGAAAAAGGCGGTAATGAAAAGATTGTAACGGTAGATTTGAAAGAGATTTTTAATGATTTATATGATAAGTTTGCGGATAAAAAGAAAGCAGAGAAAAAGCGAGAAATTATAAATGGATTAAGGGCTTATATTCAAGATGAAAGAGAATTAAAGGCATTTGTAGAAAGTCAATTAGAAAGAAAGCTGCGAAATTATATTGTAAAAATGACGCGTTTATATAGAAAAGTTTATAACAATGATTTTAATTATTTTTGCACGTTTACATACGACGATAAAAAACACAGCGAGGAAAGTTTTATGAAAAGTTTAAAAAATTGCTTAAAGCATTTATCTAATAGAAAAGGTTGGAAATACATAGGCGTTTTTGAGCGTTCGCCTGAAAAGAAACGCTTACACTTTCACGGCATTTTTCATATACCCGAAAATGCTATGATAGGCGAATTGTTTGAGAAGAAAGATTACAGCTTAAAAAATCACAAAATGCAAAAAACGATACAAAATACGCATTTTAACGAAAAATTCGGGCGGTGCGATTTTGAAGAGATTACGCACGTTGAGGTTTTGAAAAGTTCAATTAAATATATCTTGAAATATATCAAAAAATCGGGCGAAAAGCTGTTGATTTCCAAGAACACGAAAACCTATAAAGTGTATGATATTTTAGATGACGATATACTTTGCCCCTACGGACAAGAGGGACGGAAAGTACTTTTATTTCAAGACCACGCTTGTTTTGTCGAGGGCGAATATATCGGACAGTATAAAAATCCCGAAACAAAAAATCGACTACCCACGTGTAATTGATTTTTTATCTTTCGTCGGGTCGGAGCGTAAACGAAACCGCCGTCGCCGTCAAGGGAAAAATATTGTGATATTATTTCAAAGGGTATAACGGGCAACACAATATTTTTCTCGGGTTTGCCGAAACCTTGACGGCATAGTCGTTTTCGTTTTGGTCGCTCCTGTCGAAAGACAAAAAAATAAAAAATTAAGGAGTAAAAACAGTTATGAAAACAGCAGTAATTTATGCCCGTTATTCCTGCGATAACCAAACGGAACAGTCTATCGAGGGGCAACTTCGCGTATGTCAAGACTATGCGAAAGCTCACGATATATTGATTTTGGATACGTATATCGACAGGGCTATGACTGGCACAAACGACAACCGCGCTGACTTTCAACGAATGATTAAGGACAGCGCAAGAAAAGAATGGAACTATGTACTTGTCTATAAATTAGACAGATTTTCGAGGGATAAATACGCAACCGCTATCCATAAAAAGACTTTGAAAGATAACGGCGTGAAAGTATTGTCGGCTATGGAAAATATACCCGATACCCCCGAAGGCATTATTTTAGAATCATTATTGGAAGGTATGAATCAATACTATTCCGCAGAATTATCTCAAAAGGTGAAACGTGGTATGAAAGAAACAAGATTAAAAGGCTTATACCAAGGCGGAACTTTGCCCTACGGTTATAAGCTTGATGGAAGAAAAATTGTCATTGATGAAAAAACATCAGAAATTGTAAAGTATATGTTTGAAGAATATTCAAAAGGCGTAAACGTAAAAGACATTATTGCAACGCTAACGGCAAAAGGCGTACATTTTAGAGGAAAGCCGTTTATCAAAAATACGGTTTATAATATCTTGCGAAATGATAAATACACAGGAACTTATAAGCTCGGCGATGAAATCGTAAGTAGCCTATATCCAAGAATTATATCGGACGATATATTTGAGAAAGTACGTAAGCGTATTCAAGCGAATAAATACGGAAAAACAAGTATTGACGTGGTATATCTACTGAAAAACAAATTGAAATGCGGTTATTGCGGTGAAAGTATCAACGCTGAAAACGGTACGGCTAAAAACGGACAGCGCAGATATTATTACAAATGCAACGGAAGAAAAAAGCGTAGAAACGATTGTAAAAAAACCGTTGTACGCAAAGAAGTTCTTGAAAATTTTATACTGCAAGCGTTGGTTGATATTTTGAACGACCCGAAAGAAATAGATTTTATCGTAAAAGGTTTGATGAAAATGCAAGAAGACGTAATTGCTGAAAATACGACTTTGCGCGTTTTAGAAAAAGAGCAAAAGCAAACTGAAAACGCGATAAGAAATATCATTTCTGCCATTGAACAGGGCATTATTACAAGTAGCACAAATAGGCGTTTAAGAGAACTTGAACAGCAACAGGAAGAATTGGAACGCGCTATTTTAGTAGAGCGTAGCCGATTCGCAATAAAAGCAACGGAAAAGTCTATACGCAATTTCTTTGAAAAAGCGTTGAAAGCTGAACCGATGATACTTATAAACTATTACGTAAAAGAAATTATTCTTTACGATGATGAAATCAAAATTGTATATAATAGCCCCATAAAGATTAGTCCTGACGATAGTCAGGGCTTTTCTTTTTACAACAAAATGAGTAAAATTTCAATGAATATCACAAATACGCCGTTTTCGGAAATGCGAGATATAAGATTGGTTATGATTATAGCTTGCTAAACAACAAAACAGCTATTTATTCCATGGTACTCTTGACAAGAGCCTCTTAGGAACGTGGTTGTAAGGCAATACCGCCAAGCACCACAGCCCTAAGGGGCTTTTTTCTTGCCGTGGCAAATAGCCTACCACGTTCCTTTCTCTTGTTAAGAGTCTTTCGCGGCATAAAACGCTGTTTTTATCGCGATTCCATAGGGGCAGGTATTTATTCAAGACAAAAAGAAAAGCGTTTCCTTGACCGAAAGAAACGCCCTTAAAAATGATTTTTAGTTGTACGCGTAAAAAAAGAATGAACCCAAATCGCCAACCTATACAGGTATTCGATTTAGGTTCAAACTGGTGCACCAGCAAAGCCCACAGCGATTACGCTGTGGGCTTTTGCTGTGTGCAAGAGGTTTGAACTCCTATGTAACAAGGTTTTCGTCTTACGGAACGGAAGGACGAGCTGCCCGTTAAGAAAAGCATTAATAATGCTTTTTAGGGGCGAGATGAGCAAACGCATAAGCCACGCGTTTGCGGTGACTGAGGATACAAAAACATAAAATATGCCCCAAAAGCCGAGTAGGCTTTTGGGGCGTAGTTTATAAACTTACACTTATAAGGTTTTTACGTATTCCAACAACTGGTCAAAACTACCGTTTGGATATACGCTGATATCCGCTTCGTCTTTGTTGATTAAACAATCGGTCAGCAAAAATACTTTCATGCCCAATTGCTTGGCAATCATGTCTTCCGAAACGTCGTTGCCGACCATAAGACATTCTTCCGCCGAAACGCCAAGTGCCGAAATTACCTCTTGATAATAAGCAAGGTTGGGTTTGCAATAACGGGAATTTTCATAGGTGGTGTACAGCTCGAAATCCCCAGGGGTAAGCCCTGCCCACGCAATACGCTTTTGGGTGGCAATTGCAGGGAAAATAGGGTTGGTCGCAAGGGCAACTCTAAAACCCATTTGCTTGATAGTGTTTACCGCTTCCGCCGCCTTGGGATTGTAGCCGCAGGATACTTGCACTTTGTCAAAATCCAAACGGTAAAATTCTTCAAAATACGGCTCGTCCGATTTTGCATTTTCGCCGTAAAGTTGGGCGAATTTATCCCAAAAAACCTGTTCGTTGGTCTGTTTTCCGTCGTTTTTAATCATAGCGGCGGTACCCGTCCGAATGGCGGAGATTAAGCTGTCCGCTTGGTAGCCGCGCGCGGCAAGACGTTTGGCAATTCCGCCAAAATACGCCTTTACAAATACGTTTAGGTCCATGGGCAGCAGGGTGCCGTCTAAATCAAATAAAATCATTTTTATCATAGGTTGCTCCTTGGCAAAGCAAGCGGCTTTGCAAAAAAAGGTGTCTATAGATAATTATACAAAAAAATGCGAGTTGTGTCAATCGTTTGACTTAAACAATGAAAAAACACGTATGATTATTGGGATAAGAGGAAAAAAATTTCCTTCATGGGCTGACAATTTTTGCAAAGTGTATTATAATAAAGTTATAGTACGCGCAAGCGCTTATTAAGAAGGAGTACGTAATGAAAAAAGCAAAGATTGTAAATTGGCAATTGGATTATGAGGGGAAGAAAATTCCCGCGCAAGTGCCTGGTGACATTACGATTGATTTATATAATGCAGGAATCGTAAAAAATCCATATTTTGGGGACAACCAAAAGGAAAATGATTGGATTCCTCGTCAAGATTTCACCTATACGGTAGAGATGTTTGCGGATGATGACGTCCTCAACAACGAACGCATAGAAATTGTCTTTGACGGTATTGACGTATATTCGGATATTTATCTCAACGACGTATTGCTTGGCAGTACGGACAATATGTTCTTGCAATATCGTTTCAACGTCAAAGCGCTTTTGAAGAAGGGCGCTAACCAGTTGCGCGTGGAAATGAAATCCACCCTCAATAAAATGGATACCTTTGATACGTCGGGGTATTATTCCATTTTCAACGAAGCGAGAATTTTCGTAAGAAAGGCGCAATGCCATTTCGGTTGGGACTGGGCGCCTAAAATTTGCGCGTACGGTATTTGGCAGGACGTATATCTTGAATATGGCAGTACGGCAAAGCTTGAGGACGTATATACCATTGCGGACGTAAATGGTAACGTTACTTTCCTTACGGAATTGAATTATGATACGCACCCCATTTTTGACGCAAACGGGAAAAATATCAGCGATATGTACCTTGAAGAAAAGGGCGATACGCTGCATTATTACCTTTCCGAAAAGCCTTTTGGCGATACCTACGTAAAGAAATCGTTTAAGGTTGTCGGCAAGAAAAATCTCGCTTGCTTTATCGTGGAAAATCCCGAACTTTGGTGGCCTGCAGGTTACGGCGAACAGCCTTTGTATAATTATAAAATTGAATTGGAAAGAGACGGCGAAATCGTTGCGGAAAAGGTTGGTAAAATCGGCTTTAGATCGGTTAAATTGCTCGAAGTCCCCAAAGGCGATTGCTTCCTTGGTTACGAATTGGAAATCAACGGCAAAATTATCTTCGCAAGAGGGGCAAACTGGATTCCCGTCGAATGCTTTACGGGCGTTGTAGAGGATGCAAAATACGAACGTTTGGTAGAGTTAGCGGTTGATGGCAATTATAATATGCTTCGCGTATGGGGCGGCGGCATTTATGAAAAGGACGTTTTCTACGACATTTGCGACGAAAAGGGTATTTTGGTATGGCAAGACATTATGCTTGCTTGTGCGGATATCCCCGAAGATAAACCCGATTGGGTTGCCAATATGCTTAAGGAAGTGGAATATCAAGTGCGCAGACTTCGCAACCACACTTCGCTTGTGTATTGGTGCGGCGGCAACGAAAAGACGGGCGCGTACGGCAGATGTATCACGAAGGGGGATTTCTTCGTAGACGTATTGTTGCAAGGTACGGTTTATAATTTGGATAAAACTCGTCCTTTCGCAAGACAATCGCCTTGCAGCTGGACGGACGTAGGGCAGGATAGCAACTCGGGTGAAAGCCACCACAATTCCTTTGAAAGAAGTCTTGTGGAAGGGATTAGAAATTATAGAAAGCTCATTGTTGAAAAGCGCGTGCCTTTCGTTTCGGAAGCGGCGTTGATGGGACCTAATACCATTGAAACCAACAAGAAAATTTATCCCGCGGATAAGCTTTGGCCTATGAACGAGCTTTGGGACGATCGTTTGATGGAAAATCCTTACGGCTCGGTGCTTATGACCTTTGCAAAACGTCAAATTAAGTACGCAACCGAGTTGTATGGCGAAGTGACGACGTTGGAAGATTTCACCGCGAAAGCGATGCTTGTGCATGCGGAAGCAATGCGCGCGGAAGCGGAATTTACGAGAGCTGGCGAGGGGATTACGGCAGGCTTTATGGCTTGGATGTATACGGATATTTGGCCTTCGGGCAGCTGGTCGGTTATTGATTATTGGTGCGAACCTAAACAGGTATATTACCAAATGAAGAAATCGTTTGCGCCGAGATTGGTTACTTTCGTTCAAAACGCAAAGGGCGCAACCGAGTTGGTAGTAATCAACGATACGTTGCAGCCTTTCACTACGACGGTTACGTACGGCGTAAAAACTTTGGACGGCAAAGTGCTTTTCGAAGATAAGGCTACCGTTACCAATTTGGAAAACAAAGTGTTTACCCAAGCGGTGAATTTCGATTGCGATCGCGCGGACGTTTATTTGTATGCGGAATACGCAGACGACGGCAAGACAATGAGAAATATCTATTCGCCTAAGATGTGGAGCGACGTTGCGTTTACCAGCGATTATACGGTGGAAACGGAAGTTGTGGACGCGTACAAGGTGAAGGTGACGATTAAGGCAAACGCATTTGCTAAATCGGTATTCATTTCTATGAAGGATAATTATAAATATACCTATTCGGATAACTATCTCGACGTGGAAGCAGGCGCTTCGCAAACGGTGGAAATCACCTCGAAAGAGCCTATCAACGTGGCGGATATCATTGTTACCGACTATGCAAAAATGACCAAATAAAATGCAATAAAAAACGAGCAGGGAAGATACGTTTCTTGCTCGTTTTTGTTAGGCTCGGACACCGCGCTTGGCTGTTTATTAAACGGATAGAAAAAACTCCGCAGGGCGTCGCCTTGCGGAGTGATAAATTGGTTTAATCGGCGCGGATTGCCCAGCGCATTTTGGTGGATTTTGCGCGGCTGTTGCGGATACATTCCTCTGCGGTCGGACGGATAACGTCACGCGCAACGTCGCTGTAAACGCCCATGCGTTGCAGGGCTTGGAATGCCTTTTTTACCAAGCGGTCCTCGCCCGAATGGAAGGTCAAAATTGCCACGCGGCCCTTGGGATTTAACACGTCGGGGAGCTTTTCCAAAAACGAATACAAAACGTCAAATTCGCAATTGATATCAATACGCAGAGCTTGGAAACAGCGCTGGCAGGATTTTTTCACCGCTTCCTTTTGCTCGTGTTTAGGCAAAAAAGCAAGCGCTTCGGCGATACAATCTCTAAAGTTGGTCGTCGTTTCGATAGGGCGGCACATATATCGCCATTTCATTACGTTTGCGGCAATTTGTTCGGCGTACGGCTCGTCGGCGTTTTCGATAAGCATATGCTCAATTTCTTTGCGGTTGAGTTCCAAAAGCCGTTCGGCGCCGCTAACCCCCGTTTGCGGATTTAAACGCAAATCCAAAGGACCTTCCGTCTTATAGGAAAAACCACGTTCAGGGTTGTCGATTTGCATGGAGCTAACGCCCAAATCGGCAAGTACAAAATCAAATTTTTTGCCTGTATCTTTCACTACGCGGTCAACGTCGGCAAAATTTTGCAGGCGTACCGTCAACACGTCCTCGCCAAAGCCAGCCTCACGCAAACGCTTTTCCGTTTTCGCCGATTCGATAGGGTCGACGTCCAAGGCGTAAAGGTGTCCGTTGCCGTTCAGTTTTTCAAGCATAGCGCGGGTGTGACCGCCGTAACCCAAAGTGGCGTCAAGCCCAATTTGACCAGGTTGAATTTGTAAAAAATCCAAAATTTCCTGTACCATAATGGAAATATGCATGCCTGCGGGCGTATGGCCTTTTTCAATGATACGTTGTACGTCAGCGGCATATTTTTCGGGGTTGAGCTCCTTGTATTTTTCTTCAAAACGCTTGGGATGCGTACCCGAATAGCGGACGCGGCGTTTGTGCGGAGTGTTCGGCGTGTTTTCCATATGTAACTTCCTTTTGTATCGTTATTTTCATTATACCTTTCTTTGCGAGGAAAGTCAACCGCAAAGCAAAGACAAAACGCAAAATGTCGTTGACAAAGGCGGAGAAAAGGAGTATAATAGGCATATAAATTAAGCCTACATGGGGGCAGGTATGCGTTTAGAAATAAAAAAGTTATATAAAAGTAAATATTTTCACTGTGCAGTGCTCCTGCTTTTATTGACGCTGTCCATTTTCCTTGTTTTGCCGTATTTGACGGTGGAACGCCGTTCGGGGCACGATTTACGTTATCATTTTACCGTAATCCGTTCCTTGTCCGTGGCGTGGGATAACGGCAGTTTCGGTGGCAAAGTAATGGAGCTTATCGGCGGTGATTATGGGTACGGTACGGGGATTTTTTATTCCACAATGCCTGCGTCGGTTTGCGTGATTTTGATGAAAGCTTTTGCTATGAATATGCCTACGGCATTGTTTGTTGAGATGCTTTTGCTCTTTTTCCTTTCCGCAACGGCTGTGTATTTCTTCTTGTTCCGTGTGTTTGGGGATAAAAGAACGGCGCTTATCGGCGGTGTGGTATACGCGGTTACGCCGTATTTTATGTGGGATTTGTACACAAGGTTTGCATTTACCGAAATCTTTTTGACGCTTGCTTTGCCTTTAATTGTATGGGGCGTGTACGAGTTGCTTTATAAAAACAACCGCATTTTGTTTTTGGCATTGTTTGTGCCTGGTTACGTTTTGGCGATTTTCTCCCATTTCACCATGACGGTGTATATCACCTTGTTTGTGGGACTTTGGCTGTTGCTCGAATACAAGAAAACTTTCCAAAAGAAAACGCTGGCGTATTTTGCCTTGGGTACGTGTATCGTCCTGCTTTTGACGGCGAGTTATTATATCCCTATGCTGATAAATTTCGGCGTGACGGATACGGCAAGCATGAAAAAAACGCCTGAGCAGATGTTTACAAACACCTCTAAATATTATACAGAACGTATTTTAAGCCTTGATTTTTCTTTCATCGTTTGCGCATTTTTGGGCTATCTTTTCTATTATTACAAAATCTTGGATAAGTCGCAACGTACCGTAGGCAAACGCACGCTGTTGCTTTCGTCCGCGCTGGTTTTGGCTTTGTATAATCCCTATTTCCCGTGGGCGATTATGCCCGATTTCTTGCTGATGATACAATACACTTTCCGTGTATTTGTGATTGCAGGAATCACAACACCGCTCATGCTTGGCTGTATGGTGCAGGATATCTTCTTTCAACAAAAAGCAAGTGCGGAAAGCGTAGCGGACACCGCTTTCGAAACGCCTAAAACGGAAGCAGAAAACCTGCCCGTTCAACACGCAAAGAAAAACCGAATCCCTGCTATTTTGTTAAGCATATGTTTGGCGTTTTGTGGTATTTTTGCCTACGTCCACAATACCGAAATTATGGATACGCTGGACAATTCCAGTGGCGGTACGTATGGCGACAACGCCTTGTTAGAGGTGACGGGGTATAGCGAATTTTTCGGCTTGGGCGCAGGAAAACACGGGGATTATTACCCGATAGATTGCGACGGTTCGTACGTGTCTAAAAGGGTAAAGAATCAGCTTGTACGTTCTTCGGAAGTGAACGTTACGGAAATTGCCGTATACGACGGCTTGCAACAGGTTTCTTTCTTGATAAGCAAAGTAACCAAGGAAACCAAAAACAAAACGGTGATTTTAAATGCACCGTATACGGCGTTTGAGGGTGTGGAAGTATTCCGTGTGGAAACGAATATGGCAAACAAGCCCCTTGAAATTTCGGCTGAACCGACCAACAACGGCAAAAACGTGCGTTTGGTTCTCGCTGAATACGGCGGTGACAGCAAAGTGGTGTTATCCTATAAAAATTCTCCTGCGTTTAAGGCTTGGCTTTCTGAAAAAGCGGTGGGGGTAATCACCGTAGAGGGCGATGCCGTTGCCACGAATTTTGAAAAGGAATACGCAGGCAAATACGCTTTCAGCGTCGTGGCAGGCGAAGAAACCAGCGTGTTAGAACTTCCCTCGTTCTATTATGAGGGCTACCAAGTCACCTTTACGGGCGCGGACGGAAAAACGCAGACGCTTACGCCTATGCACGGCAGAAACGGTTTTGTCGAAGTGACGGTGGAAGAAAGCGGAAGCTTGTTTGTGCAATTTACAAGCGGTTATTTAACTGCATCCTACGTTATGACGTGGTGCGGAGCCGTTGCCTTGGCAGGCGCGCTTGTCTTGACAATTGTACTCGATTGTAAGCGTAAAAAAGAATAAACAAAAAAAGACCGCCTTTTAGCGGTCTTTTCTTTTGCGAAAGCGTATGGATTAGCTTTCAATTTTTAAAATTTTACAAATTTGCGCAACAGCGTCGTCGTAATCGTCAAAATCAACGATATAATCGCAAATTTTTGCCGTTTGGTCCTCGGAATCGATTGCAATAATACGGTTTACCTTATCGTCGATAGAGGAATTTTTACGCAAAATGTTACGAAGCAACGCCTTTTTGTTGCGGTGAATGTAAATGGTGACAACGTTTTTAAAGTTGGTCTTTAACGACATCGCGCCGCAAATATCCATGGTGGTCATTACGTGCTTACCGCTGTCCAAAATTTTGTCGATATCCGCCTTGCACGAGCCGTAACCGTGCCCTGCGTACATGGTCGATTGGAACATTTCTCCGCTGTCTTTCATACGGATAAACGTTTCTTCGGACACGTAGTTATACCAATCGTTTTGCTCTACGGCGGTGGGGTCGTTGGTGGTGTAGCTGATTAGCTTTTCAAAATTGTTCGTCTTAGCAAGCACTCGGGTGGCAATTTTCGATTTACCGCTGCCCGAAGGGCCTACCAAAACAACGATGCTGGGCTCGCTAAACAGGTCGGTGTGCTGTTTTACGCTGTAACTGTCGGCAATGACTTCGACCATTTTCAAAAACTCGTCGTAAGTGTTTACCGCCAAAACGCCCGTCGCGGCTTGATTCCAAGGCGAACGAAGCAAAATAGGGTACTGCGCGCTGGAACGGAGTACGTTATGCATACCGTCGTCAAACAAAATATCCACGCCGATTTTGTCCTTGCGCGCACCCATATAAATATGGTCGGCAGGAATTTCGGGGAATTCTTCCAAAATACGTTTTGCGCGGATGCCCATAAATTCGGGCGGGATAGCCGTCGAAACAAACACTTCGGTCATGGTGGACAGCTTTTTCACAAACTCTTTTGCGCCTTTGATAACGGGTTGGGTGCGGTAGAAATCGGGATCGCTGAAAAATTCAAAAATGGCGTCCGAACGGGTACCCTGCTTTCCCCATTGCTTAATTTCGTGAATGGAGATAGGGGGATCGAACTGATATTTTTCATTGGCAAGCCGAACGGCATAAGCCGTACATTCCATCAACACGTCGTCGATATCCAAAGCAGTTGACAATCTAAATTTTCTATTCATATTACCCTCCTCAATCATAATACAAAAAAGCAACTTTGCCGTATTTGATACAGAAACACGGAAAGTTGCTGCGTTTTTCACACAATTCATATCAATCGTAGCAGTATTATACAGTATAAAAAGCAAAAAATCAATACTTTTTTGAAAATTTTTTTATTTTTATCTTGATTTTATTGTCGGTATATGGTATAATTCTATGCGTGTGATAAAAATAAGAGGTATATGCTTGAAAAAGTAAACGGTCAAGCAGTTTCTACCAACCGACGATATGGGTTGACTACCGCTTGCTGTTAAAGCTTTTGCAGTAGCCTTTTTTTATGTCCTTTTTAGGAGGGGAACGTATGAGTAAACATTATGACGTAATTATTATCGGGGCAGGCCCCGGCGGTATTTTTTCCGCGTATGAATTGACAAAATTGAACAATACTTTGCATATCGCTGTTTTTGAAAGCGGTCACGCGTTAAACAAACGCCGCTGTCCTATCGACGGGGAAAAAATTAAATCGTGTATTAGCTGTAAAAGCTGTTCTATTATGAGTGGTTTCGGCGGCGCAGGCGCTTTCTCGGACGGTAAATATAACATTACCAACGATTTCGGCGGTACGTTATACGAATATATCGGAAAGCGCAGGGCGATTGATTTGATGAATTACGTGGACGAAATCAATATGGCGTACGGCGGTGAGGGTACGAAACTGTACACGACGGCTGGATCTAAATTTAAAAAAGTTTGTATGCAAAACGATTTGCATTTGTTAGACGCGTCCGTCCGTCACCTTGGTACGGATATCAATTACGTTGTGCTGGAAAATTTGTATGCGGAGCTGAAAGACAAGGTAGATTTCTATTTTGACACCCCCGTAGAACACGTTGAAAAGACGGATAACGGCTATTGCGTAAAGACGGAAAAGGAAGGTTTTTCCTGCGATAAATGTATCGTATCCGTAGGGCGCAGCGGTAGTAAATGGATGGAGCAGGTATGCAATGAAATGCAAATTCCTACCAAATCCAACCGTGTGGATATCGGTGTGCGCGTAGAATTGCCTGCGGAAATTTTCTCTCATTTGACGGATGAATTGTACGAAAGCAAAATTGTATATCGTACGCAAAAATACGGGGATAGAGTGCGTACTTTCTGTATGAATCCGAAAGGCGCAGTGGTTAGCGAAAACACCAACGGGATTATTACCGTAAATGGTCACAGCTATGAAGATCCTGCAAAGCAAACGAAAAACACCAATTTCGCTTTGCTTGTTGCAAAGCATTTTTCCGAACCCTTCCGTGATTCCAACGGCTATGGCGAATCGATTGCCCGTCTTAGCAATATGCTTGGCGGCGGCGTTATGGTACAGCGTTTTGGGGATCTTATCAACGGACGCCGTAGTACGGCTTCGCGTATTGAAGAATCCTTTACCGTACCCACCCTTAACGCAACGCCTGGCGATTTGAGTTTGGTTTTGCCGAAACGTATTTTGGACGGCATTATCGAAATGATTTACGCTTTGGATAAAATTGCGCCTGGTACGGCAAACGACGATACCTTGTTGTATGGCGTAGAGGTTAAGTTCTATAATATGGAAGTGGAAGTGGACGAAAACTTGCAAAGCCGTTACGAGGGCTTGTACGTTATTGGCGACGGAAGCGGTATTACCCATTCCCTTTCCCATGCTTCGGCTAGCGGCGTACACGTTGCAAGACATTTGGTAGAAAATTTATAAATCATCTTAAAAAAGTTTATAAAATGTAAAAACTGCTCTTTACAAGCTGGTAAGGAGCGGTTTTTTGTTGGGTTTTAAGGGTTTATGCTTGCCAAACGGCAAAGTCTATGCTACAATAGAAAGGTAAATTAGATATGGAGCATACGTTATGAAAAAACTTATTGCCTTGCTTTTCGGCTGCGTATTGCTGTTCACAGGTTGCGGCGCGCTTGTCAAACCTGCGGATAGCACGTCCTCTCAACCGTCGGTAAGCGTGGAAGAATTAGAATCTTCCTTTATAGAGCCTGAAGATAGCGAAAGTGTGGATAGCTCGCCCGAAAGCAGTGAATCCGAAGATAGCGAAAATGAGGATAGCGCGCCCGAAAGCAGTGAATCCGAAGATAGTGAAAATGAGGATAGCGCGCCCGAAAGTAGTGAATCCGAAGATAGTGAAAATGAGGATAGCGCGCCCGAAAGCTGCGAACCCGAAGATAGTGAAAATGAGGATAGCGCGCCCGAAAGCAGTGAATCCGAAGATAGCGAAAGTGGGGAGAGCGCGCCCGAAAGCAGTGAACCCGAAGATAGTGAAGACAGCGAAGACAGCGAAACGGAAGAAGAACACAATTATACGGCAACGGTAACGCTTCCCACCTGCGAAAACGGCGGCTATACCACGTATACCTGCACGGGTTGTGGAATTTCGTATACTTCCAATTACGTTAACGCGCTGGGACATAGCTACAACGCAACGGTAACTGCACCCACCTGCGAAAGCGGCGGACATACCACGTATACCTGCACGGGTTGTGGAATTTCGTATATTTCCAATTACGTTAACGCACTTGGGCATAGCTATAAAGCAATGGTAACTGCCCCCACCTGCGAAAGCGGCGGTTACACCACGTATACCTGCGCGGAATGTAGGGATACTTACGTAGACAATGAACTTGATGCGCTTGGGCATTCTTGGAAAGAAGCAACTACGGAAGCGCCGAAAACGTGTATTCGTTGTTGGATTACCGTAGGGGATAAGCTTCCTACGCCCACCAATCCCACCGATATTCTTTCCGTCAATTACGTTGACGTAGGGCAAGGGGATTGTATCTTTATTCAAGTGGACGATTGTGATATTTTGATTGACGCAGGTAAGCCTGCGCAAGGTACGGTTGTTTCCAATTATTTAAAGAGTAAGGGCGTTGACGATATCGAATTGATGATTAACACTCACCTTGACGACGACCATTACGGCGGATTGACGCAGGTATTGACGGATTTCGAAGTGGAAGAAATTTGGGGTACGCCTTACCAAAAATCCAACGACAGTATCACTACCTTTAAAAATGCGGTTTCGAGGGAAGGGTTGACCATTAAAAATCCTTCCGTAGGTACTATTTATTCGTACGAATATTTGACCTTGACCGTTCTTTATGATGGCGTTGGGGCGTCCAATTCCAACAATTCCTCGCTGGTGGTTATGTTGCAATACGGCAGTGTTCGTTTCCTGTTTACGGGGGATATTGGCGAGGCAACGGAAAATAAGCTTGTCAACAATTCCAATATCAATTTGAGCTGTGACGTTTTGAAAGTGGGCCACCACGGCAGCGCAACGTCCAGTACGAAGGCATTTTTAAGCGCAACCAAGGCAAAATACGGCGTAATCTGCGTGGGCGCAGGCAACAGCTACGGGCACCCCAAGGAAGCTACGTTGTCTAGGTTGAAAACGGCAGGCATTGCCGTATACCGTACCGATCAAAACGGTCACGTAGTATTTACTACGGACGGCACGAAATTGACGTTGCCTGGAAACGGCGGAACGGTTAACGGCACGTTTTCCAGCGGTTCGTCCAGCGGCTCGTCGACGAGTTCTTCCAGTACGGACACCTTTATCGGCAACAAGGAAAGCAAAATTTTCCATTTGCCCACGTGCGGCAATTTGCCCGACGTTTCCAAGAGAAATTATCTTTACAATTATTGGTTTATCGTCAATTGCATTGGATATACCCCTTGTAAAGTATGCTTGAAAAATTACGTTCCGTAAAGGAATTGTCCATCTTGGCAAATGCTTGAAATTTGATATAAAAGCAAAATACATACTAAAAAAACCTGCCTTGCGAGGGCAGGTTTTTACGTATATAAAAGTTGGTAAAATTTTAAAATCCCTTGACAAATAATACTATGCAATGTATAATATTATACAAAGAATGGTATTCGATTTCAAAGGAGGAAAAGAATGGAGGCTCAATTAAAAAAGGGACTATTGGAAGTATGCATTTTGGCGGCGATACGAGAAAAAGAATCGTACGGGTATAAAATTATTTCGGATATTGCACCGTATATAGAGATTTCCGAATCGACGTTGTATCCAATTTTAAGAAGATTGGAAAGCAGCGGCGCGGTGGAAACGAGAAGCGAAATTTACAATGGGCGCGTGCGGAAATATTTTGGCATTACGCAGGTTGGGTTGGATAAAATTGCGGAATTTGTCGATACCATGGCCGAGTTTAAGCGTATTAGCGCGTTTATTATGAAAGGAGAAGAAGCATGAGACAAATTGAATGGGAAAGTAGATTGTTGGAAAAGTTGAAACCGCTTGGAGACGACGAGCGTTTTACAATTGTCGAATATTACCGTGAAATGTTTGCGGATAGGGTGGAAGCAGGCGCAACTCCTGATGCGGTTTTAGAGGAATTTGGCGAGCCTGAAGAATGCGCGCGGAAAATTTTGCAGGAAGCAGGAAAGGACGAGGATAGCGCAGGTGTGGTAGGTAAAAAAACGCGTAAACAAAAATGGACACCGTCTATCATTGTCGGTATGTCGTTTTTAACGTTGCTGCTCATTTTGCCCTTGGCAGGCGGCGCGGTGAGCGTTATTGCGGTGCTTGGGGCTTGCTGTATCACAGGCGGCGCGCTGGTTTTGGGCGGCGGTATCTATGCGGTGGCTTCCTTGTTTTTTGGCTTGTTTGGTATGGAAGTGGGCGGTATTATGATGCATTGCGGTATGGGCATTGCGGCTGTCGGTATCGGCTTTTTAATGTGCGTTGGCTTTTATTTTGCAACCAAATATACGGTTATTGCTTGCGTAAAAGCGTTGCGCTGGGTTTATGGGAGAGGTGAATAAGCATGAAGAGAATATTAAAATGGTTATTGTTGGCGGCAGCGGCGCTCATCCTCATCGGCGGTATAGTGTTCTTGATCGGGTTTGCCTTGGCTGGTTTTCATTGGGATGCCGTGGCAGCAACAAAATATGAAATGTTGCATTTTGCAGAAAAAACGGACAATGCTTTGTCTTCGATTGCAATCGATTATGATAGCACAGACGTGGTGATTGTGTTTGACGATGCGGCAACTTTTGTGTCGGTGGAATATCCCCAAAAGCAGACGAAAAAGGGCGAAAATATCAACGTTGTAACGGTTACGGAAACCGAGGGCTGTTTGTCTATCGTGGAAAAAGAGAGTGCGTATGCGTGGGATTGGCTTGGCGAAACAACGCCGACGTTGACGGTGACTTTGCCTGCGGAAAGAACGTATACCTTGGCGTTAAAGGTGACGTACGGCGATGTGTCAATACAAGGGAAGGGCAGTTTGCAAGCGGTAACTATGGAGCTCAAGCATGGCGACATAAATGCGCAAAATGCGGAAATGGTTTGTCAAGGCGGTTTGCTTTTCAAGATGTCGTACGGCGACGTTGCGCTTGGAAAGGTGCAAGCGGAAAAGGTGGAAATTAAGTGCAATCACGGGGATTTTGAAGTGGAAAACGCTTGCTTGCAGACCAAAGAACTGTATGTGGAAATGCAATACGGCGATGTGGAAATTGATGGGTTGCAGGCGGAAAAAATGACGTTTAAGATGTCATATGGCGACGTGGAAGCCGTTTTGTATGGCGAGAAAACGGAGTATACCTTGCAGGTGCAGGTGGAGTATGGCGACTCGAACGTTGTTAATACGCTTGGCGGTGATAAGGTGTTGACGGTCATTTCCAAATACGGTGATATAGAAATTGCTTTTCGTAAATAAAAAATCAGCCCACGGCATTTTTGCCGTGGGCTTTTACAATACACATTCGGGAATAAAAAAACCTATCGTATGAACGTAAAAGCCCGAGGTGTAATGCTTCAGGTTTTGTAATAATGGCATAGCAATTTTCACCTAAGTATTGACATCGTATATGATATGCGCTATAATAGGCGCATGGAGGATTTTTACA
>JAZOVQ010000009.1:0-36316 GCA_045658805.1 Candidatus Scatosoma sp. | reverse complement strand
AAATCAGGCAACGTAACGTCGAGGAAATTAGCCGATTCGATCGTGAGATCGCCAAGCGTATTCATGTTAGGCGCATACACCCACATGTGACCTTGCGAATGATAACAAATTTCCGCACCTGCAATGTCTTTGAGCGCCGTGCCGCCAAACTTAATGTTTTCACCAATCGTCGTCTTTGCGAAGTTTACCGTTTGAATGCCAGCATTGATTTCATTTGCTACGGTCGAAAGGTGGCTAGAGAAGGTAAGCAATACGCCGTTTTTGCCTTCAAATGCGCCGTAGCCGATACCGTTCCATTGAATTTGTGCAAAGGTAACGGGCACAAACGTTTGCGCTTCCGTACCCCACTTCGTTCCTGCTTTATAAGTAAGATTTACTTCAGGAAGAATGGAATCAAGGAAGATTGCCCCTTCTTCAATGGTAAGCGTTCTATACGCCGACATGTTGTCCGCATAGATGAATATGAAGTTTTGCGAATGGTAGGTTACGAATGCACCGGGTAACGTGGAAAGCTGAACGCCGCCCAAGTAAATTTTATCACCGATGCTCGATACCAAGTTCACGCCTTGCAAGCCGCCGTTGATTTCAGTTGCGTCCGCAGACAAATTTGCGCTGAACGAAAGCAATACGCCTGCTTTGCCGCCAAACGCATTATAATCCGTTTCATTCCATTGAATACCCGTATAGGAAACTTCCGTAGGTTCTACGACAATTTCCCATGCGGAGCCGTTGAAAACAAGCTGTACGCCGCCCAAATAGTGATTCATAAACGGCGTGCCGTCTTCAATTTCAAACATTGCGCCTTCTACAAGGTCTGCTTCAGGAATAGCGAAATAGAAATATTGATTGCCGTGCGCGTACGAAATAACATACTTCGCATGGTTAGCATTGTTGGTATCTGCATACAATTCGTAGAAGCTCTTACCATTGTATTTTACCATCAACGAAGTGCAGTTCAACGTAGCTGCGAGGTTGGTTGCGTCATTGGCAGCGCCAAGAGGCTTTACGTCAAACGCCAAAATATTGTTACTTACCCCAGATGCTACGGAGTTATTCCAACCGCCAGCGATTGCCGTGCAAACCGTCGTTGCCGCCTTGGGGGCAGAGGTTACCCAGCATCCGTTTACGTTGTAAAGCGTAAGCGCAGGAATTTCGATATTGCCGCCGAATTTTCCGCCTGCCGCAATTTCAATTACGTCATAGCCCGACATACCCGTCAAGACAATCCATTTTTGACCGTCCCAACCTGTAATGTTACTTTCCGTTACTGCATAGGTATCACCCGTTACAGAATTCTTATACGTGATTTTAGATGCCAAATCACCTTTATTGGCAGCATCCCACGCACTCGCGCTCGAATATTGCAACAAAACTTGCGTCGAGGAGTTGAAGGTACCCGGCGCCCCCCAAGGACCTACAAACGTAGCCAATTCCGTTACTACTTCTGCGGGTTTTTCATATACGGACCAAAGCGAGCCGTTGAATTGCAAATAAACGTCTTCCGCAATTTCATAGGAATTGGTATCCGTACCGCCGATATTAAATATGGTACCTGCAGACAAACACAATACGGAACCTGCCGCAGGGTTCGTTTTGAAACAAAGAACGAAGCCGCCGCTTGCGCCAATCCAGTTGGGGCAATAGCAGGAAACGTTGCTCTTATCTACCGGCTCGTCGTTGATTGTCATCTTATCGAACAAATCAGCGAAATCTGCATCCAAGTTGCCGTTTCCGCTGATACCGCCGTTAAACTGCAAGAAGTTGCAATTCATACCTTCATAGGCATAGTTATTCCAAGTGCTGTGTACTTTGTTGAAGGTTACTTGTACCGTTTCAACAGACTCGGCTGCTTTTACGTTCTTCGTTTGCGTAACAGCGAACACGCCGCCGAACAAGAAACAAACCGAAGCAAAAAGCATTGCAACAATAAGCAATAATTTTTTAGTCATTACTCTCATTTTCGTGCCTCCTCTTAATATTCAAAGCCGACCCAAGGGTCGTTCTCGTAATTGTCACCGCTCGCCGTGACAACGTCTGTGTTGCTGAGACAAATTATTTTGATCTCAAGCTCCTCATATCTCTTCAGCATAGTTTTTCTCCTTTTGAAAAATTTAGCTATATTTTATCCCCATTTTATCTAAAGATAATACTACAGTATAATTGTACCAAATAAAATAAGCGAATACAATAAAAATTTTTGAATAAAAATGTAAATAATTTGACCAACCGAGCAACGCCTTAAACTGCGCACTGCTTTGGTTTTCAAGGCTTTTTCATAAAAGCGGCTATGAAAAAATATTGAACATTGTTTTTCTTGTTTCCATTTTTTTACAAGATTTTTTTGCAGTGAAATCAAAAACGGGAAGAAACGTTATATTCTTCCCGTTTTTTCTTATGTTTTTTTAATCAAGCTGCCCTTGTTTACGTTTTTAAATGGCCGTAAAACCGCGCTTTAATTTTCGCTAATTACCTTCGTCGTATGCTTATCAACGTGCCATACTTCACCATTGATAAACGTTACGTTGTAATAAGGATAATTATCGAAAAGGGTAACTGCAGGCAACGTGTATACCTTACAATATACTTCACCCGTCGTTTCGTCAATCAATTCCTTATACGATTCAATATGGGTATGCCCTTCAAATACCGACATCGGCAAACCATACGTCTTCAATTCGCCAAGGAGCTTCCCTTGCGATTCCGCATCAATATCCTGCAACGCGATATGGCTAACCCATACAATACCTTTTACGTTGCTATCCATTTGTTTCGCGACTTCCGCCGTCAACCAATCAATTTGTGCGTCAGGTATTGTAAATTCGCGGCAAGGCAAGATATCGTCGGGCGCATCCGAGCCATCTCTCGTGAAGTTTGCATCCACCGCCACAAACATCAAATCACCCTGCTTGAATACCGCTGCGCTTCCCACGCCTTCCACGTAAGGAATATAATCTTTAAGCGCACTCTTTTCTACGTAAGCAGCTTCATGATTACCTGCGAGGTTATAAATCATTCTATTGCCTTCCGTATATCCCTTTCCTTCGGAATTGTACACGTTAAGATTGTTTTGCTTCATTGCAGTGATTGCATCGTAAAAATTGTTTAATTGACCGTTAGGCAAAGAGTTTACCGTATCGCCCAAGTTCACGTAGAATTTGCTGCCTTGCGTTTCGTTTACAATATGGTTAAACTTTGCTTCCGCAGACGTACAATGGAAATCACCATAATCCGTAGAGTCAAAGTGCAAATCCGACATAAAGGTTACAACCATAGAAGCGGATTCTCTATTTTCCATTTCCGTAACGTCGAGGTACTTATGCGAAACCTCAAATTGTCCGTCTACCGTCATTCTTATCAACGTTCCGCCAACACACGTACCATAGTGATAATCGTACGTACCCGTCTTAAGCCCGTAAGTATAACGGATTCCGTCATAAAGAATAGAGTAATTGTTCACGTGGTCGTGTCCAATGAATACCCCTTCTACGTTCGCCGCTTTGAGGTCGGCTGCAAGCTCGGTAGCGAAATAAGACAGATCTTCATTCTTCTGCCCAAAGTCGCCGTCTCTACCCGTTTCGTCAAGGTTAAAGGACGAGGTTGCGCTATAACCGTATTTGTTTATGAATGCATTTTGGAAATCCGCCGAAGCGATATGATAACCAGCAAATGCAGGAACTTTTTCCCCATACGCCGCGTCAACCGCCGCCGCTACGCCCTTAAACCAATTTATTTGGTCTTCCGCCAAGCCGGGACCGCGCAAATAACCATGGCTGTCGAGCATGTAAATAATACGTCTAATTTTACCGTTTTCGTCGACAAGCCCGATGGAATAGTTACCGTTACCCGTAACGCTGCCGCGCTTAAACAAGCAATTTTTCGCCTTCTCCAATTGTTCGCATTGCCAAGCAACACCCATCGTGGTTTCGTTATCATGGTTACCGAAAACAGGTGCCCAAGGAATATTAAGCGAATCCATAAACTCGATAATTCTCTTCCAAATGATACCGCTGTCGTCAAATTCGCCGTACACGATATCGCCCGTCAAAAGGATCAAGTCGGGACGTTCATTTTCAACAAGCTCCGTGATATAGTTAAAGCAATTCTTGTCAATGTTACCACGTGCCCACCATTCCACTTGCACATCCGCCAAACGATTGGGAGTTCTCATTTGCGACGAGTCGATAATCTGCGTATCCGTCAATTGCAAGATTCTCACTTCTCTATCCGACGGAATTTCCACCGTGAAGTCAACGAAGGCGGAAGCTTCTACGTCCGGCGTAAGCTTAAAGCTTGCCGTTGAGAAGTTAGCCGTTGCGTCTACTTGATACTCTACCATTTTATACGCCACGTCGTTTACGTTGATAATATTTGCACCCTTAGACATTTTTTCGCCATTCACAAGCACCGATTTAATTTCGGTTGCACCGCTAATCGTATATTCGCCGCTTACGCTATCGTAAGAGATCGAATAAGGAGAGGTGTAATCTTTTGCAACCGCCGCAACGTTTTCAAGCTCCAATCCGTTTTCGCCGCTTACAATCGAAAGCACTCCGTCGATATAGCCCTTCAACGCCTTTTCGGCGCTAGTGCCAGTTTGATAATCTTTATATGCAAGTTGAGATACTTGATAGATCGATCTCGTATACGTTTCAAGCTCGTTGCCGCCGTATACGATATATTCATTTGCGCCGTCGCTAACCTTAATATACCCTATACCGAAGAAATCCGTACAGTAGTTATGAGGCAAAAGTTCTACCAACGAGCCGTAATAGGTATAGAAACCATCCGTTTCCGCCGTGTTTGCATTGTAGAAGCCTTCATTTACGACTTTTACGTAATCCGCCCCGTCCACCTTGGATTGGTCTGCAAAATATTCGCCAAACGTCATAAGCCCTAAATAGTTTCTAGGTACGATATACGTTCCGAGTTCAATATTTTCCGCGCCGTAAAGCTCTACAAGGTAATCATAGGTCGCCTTATCAATTTTGGTTTCGTATCTAATACCCGTAGGCGTCAACAATCTTACAGCCGCGCCATCCGTCGTTTGATACCCTACAACCGTCGCCGTAACTGCGATATCGCCGTTTACAGTGAAAGCGTCTTCAGGTCCATAAACCGTATCCCCTATTTGGAAAGAAATAAGCTTAACCGCCAAATCTTCTTCCGCAAACAACGAAGCGTAATATTCAGCGCCGAGAACGGTTTTGCTGTTCTTTTTGGTATATTCCACTTGTTCCACGCCATTTATGGTATGCATAATTTTGTAGCATTCCGCCCATTGCGTACCGAAGAACGCAAAATGCGATTCAGGCAAAATCGAAACAAGGAATTCCGTAGTTTCAATCGTCAACTCTTGATAAGAAGGCATATTGGGAGCATAAATCCACAAAAGCGATCCGCCGAAATACATAATTTCCGCATCGGCAATCTCTTTAAGCGGAATACCGCCAAGCTTAATCTTTTCACCGATTTCCGTATCTACGTAGTTGACCGTTTTGGTTTGCCCGTTCACTTCATTGGGCACGTTGGAAAGATATTCCGAATAGGACAACAACAAACCGTTTTTACCTGCAAAAACGTCTGCGCCATAGTTATTCCACATAATTGCGTCAAACGCCATGGGTTCAGGTTCTTTATAAGTTGTCCATTGTCCGTTTCTCAAAACGAATTTGGAATAATCAAGGATTTGATTTTCAAATACGGTGCCTTCCAAAACTTCCAAAATGATATCGCCCGTAAGCGCATCTTGATAGCTTTGAGGAATTTTAATTTGGATATACTTACTGCCGTGTCCGTAGTCAATGGAAGCGTTGGGAATTTCGCTAAGCTTTACACCGTTGAGCAAAATCCCTTGTCCCGTAACGGCAACAACGTTTACGTGGTTGCTCTCGCCACCCAACGCAACGTCGTATTTAAGCAACGTTCTGTATCTAGGTACAGGATTGCCTTGCTCTACGGTTTCAAGAATATTATTATTGACGTCGTTTGCAATACCTTGGCAAACTACCGTTGCGCCGCCAGGTCCAGGAGCGTCTGGTTCGGTCGAAGCCGTCCATGCCGATCCGTTAAACGACAATGCTACGTTAGGCAACGTTGCATCAAGGAAATTGGTCGTTTCAACGGTAAGCTTACCCAGCGTGGTCATGTTCGGCGCATAAATCCACAAATTTTCTTGGGAATGATAATTGATTTCCGCACCTTCAATCTCTTTTAACGCCGTCCCGCCAAGCTTAATCTTTTCACCGATGGAAGTCTTGACAAGGTTGACTGCCATGCTATCACCGTTTATTTCCGAGCTCAATGCCGAAAGATTCGACGAGAATGCAAGCAATACGCCGTTCTTACCTTCAAATATGCCGTAGCCAATGTTATTCCAACGGATTTCCTTCAACGTTACGGGCGTAACGTTATTGGGATTCGTCGACCATTGGTTTGCTCCATAATACAAATTTACTTCAGGGAGAACCGCGTCAAGTACAACCGTATCCGCTTGTACCGTAATCGTTCTGCTCATCCACATATTGTCCGCATATATGAACAAGAAGTTTTGAGAATGGTAAGCGACAATCGCGCCAGGCAACGTGGACAATTTTACCCCGCCTACGTAAATGTTTTCCCCGATAGTAGACGCCATATTAACAGACTGAATACCACCGTCGATTTCGCTTTGTACTTTAGACAAGTGTCCGCTGAAGGAAAGCAACACGCCTCTCTTACCTTCAAAGGAATTGTAGCCTATGTCGTTCCATTGAATACCAGTAAATTGTACGGACGACGCAGGAACATATCCCACCCATTTACCGTTTCTTAAAATAAATTTCGAATTGTCAAGAATTTGATTTTCAAACTCCGTACCTTCTACAACTTCCAAAATAACGCTACCCGTAAGCGCATCTTGATAGCTTTGAGGTATTCTAATTTGAATATATTTACTGCCATGCGCATAATCGATAGAAACGTTAGGAATTTCGCTAAGTCTTACACCGTTAAGCTTAATGCCGGCACCCGTCGTCGAAACAACGTTGACGGTATTTGCAGCATTCCCCAAGGTAACGTCGTATTTCAACAACGTTCTATACATCGGCTCGACGTTGCCATAGCCAACAGGCTCAAGGATATTGTTGTTTACGTCGTTCGCAATGCCTTGGCAAACTGCCGTAGGCGCGGGAGGCGCAACGTACGTTTCCCAAATAGCGCCGTTGAAAGAGAGCGCCACGTCGGGCAACGTTACGTCAAGGAAATTGGTCGTTTCTACCGTGAGAACTCCAAGATTGGTCATATTCGGCGCATAAATCCACAAGAAGCCTTGGGAATGATAATTGATTTCCGCTCCCGCAATATTCTTTAAGGGCGTACCGCCGAGCTTGATTTTTTCACCGATTGCCGTTTGGGCAAGGTTAATCATAACAGAACCAGCGTTGCATTCTCTCGCCAAATTGGAAAGATTGCCGGAGAAGCCCAAAAGCACGCCGTTCTTCCCTTCAAACGGGCTGTAACCAATGTTATTCCATTGAATATCCGTAAAGGTTACGGGCGTAAAGGTCGTTTGCGGTTGCGTACTCCATTGGCTATTTGCGCTGTGGAAATAAAGATTTACTTCGGGAAGCGCGGAATCGCGCATTAACGTACCGCTTTTAATGGTAAGCGTTCTATACGTAGACATGCCGTCAGCATAGACGTACATGAAATTTTGCATATAGTAGCTAACAATTGCGCCAGGCAACGTGGACAATTTTGCCCCACCTAAATAAATGCCTTCGCCAACCGTCGACGCTAAATTGGTGGACGCAATACCACCGTTAATTTCAGTTGTATTGCTAGACAAATTTCCGTTAAATTCCAGCAAAACGCCGTGCATATTCGCAAATTGGTTATAGCCAGTGTCATTCCAGCGAATTTGCGAAAATTCAACCTGCGATATCATTTGCCATTTGCCGTCCTTTAATGCGAACGTTGCTCCGCCAAGAACATGGTTTTCAAACGTAGTTCCTTCAACAACTTCCAAAACGATATCACCCGCAAGCGCATCTTGGTAGCTTTGCGGGATTTTGATTTGAATATAACCTTTGCCATGCGCATAATCGATGGACGTGTTTGCGATTTCGCTAAGCTTCACGCCGTTGAGCTTAATCCCCTCACCCGTCGTAGAAACCACGTTGGTCGAATTGGCAGCGTCCCCCAAGGCAACGTCGTATTTCAACAACGTTCTATATCTTGCAGGACTTTGTTCAAGAATATTGTTGTTCATATCATTGGCTATACCCATACAAGCCGTCGTTGGAGCTTCTGCCAATGCGCTTGCAGGTGCTAAATTGATTTGCATTACCCCTAAAATTGCAATGCACACCATCGCTATAGCCATCAATACGGTAAGCATAATTTTTCTTGTTTTCAACATTTGATTACCTCCGATTCGCTTATTTCTCTTCAAACGGGTCTTTCACCCATCCGTCCCCTGAAAACGTTGCTTCCTGCGATTCCGTTAACACACTCCTCGCATTCAACCAAGTGATTTCCAGTTCAAGTTCCTCATATCGTTTTTTCATACTTTTCTCCTACATGAAAACCATCGAAATATTTTGGTGGTCACATTGTAAAATAAAATATTTTAAATGTCAATATCAAAAATAAGTAAAAATTGCAGTTTTTTACACAAAACTTTTTGCTGATTATTAAAAAAGCGTTAAATTTCCTAACAATTTAACGCTTCGAAATTTTTATTTAATTTTGCGTTTTTCCTTATATTCCCTGACTTTGGTGGGCTTTTCTATACTTTCCCGGCGTAATCCCGAACTCTGCCTTGAATAAATTTATAAAATTACTCGGCGTATTAAAATCCAATCTTTCCACGATATCCTCTATCGTATAATCGGACGACGCCAACATTGCCGCCGCGATAGACAATTTGGATTTGTTCACGTATTTTTTCAAAGACATTCCCTTGTAACGCTTAAATTGCGAGCTTACGTAGGTGTGTGAAAAGCCCGTTTCCTTTACCATTTCTTCAATCGGCAAAGTTAAAAAGGACTCTTTATCCAAATTTCTCAACAGCTTCTTTATCCATTTGGGATAGTTATTGAAATACTCTTTGGTTGCTACGTATTGACCTAATATATATACGATTAAGCTTTTATGAATTGCCGAGTTTGTTTTGGATATGGGCTCAAACATAATAGGCGTCATCATATCGGATATAGAAGACAGCGTGGACGTCGACAGCCTGAAAAGGACGGGATATTCGTTACCCGTAATATTTTCATACAACTCTTCGTCAACCAAATCGCAGCATTTTCGCATCAATTCTTCTGGAATGTACAGGTCTTTTTGACAATATTTTACCTTGGAATTAACTTTATAATTATGGATATCTTTCGGCGTTATGATAAACGCGTCTTTTGCTGTTACCATAACTTTTTTTATTTTGCCGTCGCCGCTACGCGAAAAGAAATCCATCTCCACCTCCCCTTCTTCCATATAAGTTATCTTAAAAAAGGTGGATTGGTGCGGCACTCTTGGCGGGACAAACCACATAGCCGCATAGGGATTGTCGACTATCGTACTCTCGTCATAATGGTCTACCACGTAAGATTTATTGCCTATTTTTTGCAATTCACGTCTTATCATTTTGTTCCTCCAACCTTTTCACGTATCGTTGCCTTTTTTGGGCCTTTTGATAAGCAAACTTACGCTTTTTCATAATAAAGCTGTATTTTTTGCGTGCAGTCGCTGTTTGTGCCGACAAAAATTTCAAACTCGCCTTCGTCCGCTTCCAGCGTTCCGTCGCTATGATAATAACTAAAATCCTTTTCCGATAAAATAAATTCTACCGTTGCCTGCGCTTTAGCTTTGAGGTTGATCCGTTTAAAAGCTTTCAGCTCTTTTATCGGACGAATTATCTCCGACACCACGTCGTTGATATACAGCTGGACGATTTCCGTCCCGTCTACGTCGCTTACGTTTTCAACGTCAACGCTTACCCTTACCTGCTCGTTTGAACGCAACACTGCCCTATCCATTCGCAAGTTTTTATATGCAAATTGACTGTACGAAAGTCCGTAGCCAAACACGTAAGCAGGCTCGTTTGCCCCGTCCTCGTATTTCGCTTGGAAGCGCCAATCCGTCCGCTCTTTCTCGTAGGGACGACCAAGCTTTTTCTTGGCATAATAGATAGGAATTTGCCCCTCGTCCTTAGGCAAGGTTGCGGCAAGTTTTCCGCTGAAATTGCATTCCCCTGAAAGGAGCTTTTCAATCGCTTCCGCCGTTCTATGCCCCAAATGCCAACAATAAACGATTGCCCCCTCGTCTATTTCGTTGATAATAAGCGGTCTGCCTGCAAAAATTAAGCTAACAATATTCGGCGTTTTGCTCTTCAAATATTGATAGCAAGCAATTTCTTCCTGTGTTAAATGTAAATTTTGTCTGCTGTGCGCTTCACCGCTTTGTTCGCTGTATTCACCGCAAGTAAACAGGACAATCTCCGCATTTTGTACGGCTTGTTGCACGCTTTCAAGCGCATACGTTTCCGAGACTCCGACAACGTTATAGCCACCTGCTTTAAGGACGTTTATCAACGTGCTAACGTCCTCGTTTTTGCTAGAATTTTGCCAACAGCCAAGCACGTCTTTACAATCCGCATATTTGCCGACGATTGCAATTTTCTTGTTCTTTGACAAGGGCAATACGCCGTTGTTTTTCAACAGTACCGCGCTTTCTACCGCCAGCTTTTCCGACAAATCCAAATGCGCTTTTGAGAAAACGCAAGATTTATCCGTTTGGCTGTACGGCGCTTCAAAAAGCCCTAAATCCCACTTTTTCTCCAACACACGCAAAACCGCTTCGTCGACGAGGCTTTCGCTTACCTTGCCCGATAAAACGGCTTGTTCTAATGCGTTTGAATAGGATATACCGCCAAGGTCGATATCCACCCCTGCAATCATTGCCTTTTGAGAGCATTCTTCTAAATCCTTACAAATGCCATAAACCAGCATTTCGTTGATAGAGCTTGCATCGGAAATAACAATTCCGTCAAAGCCGAATTTACCGCGCAAAATTTCGCGCAGGTATCTATGATTGCCCGAAATGGGCATATTATTGAGCACGTTAAAGCCCGTCATAACGGAGCCTGCGCCCTGCTTCACTCCCTCATAGAAGGGGGGCAGGTACGTGTTCAACATAGTATTTTCATTAATTTCAACAACGTCGTAATCTCTACCGCCCTCGCTTGCGCCGTAGCCTGCATAATGCTTTAAGGTCGCCATTACGTACCCTTCTTCGTTTTGATAACCGCGCACGTATGCCTTTGCCATTTCGCTTGCAAGATAGGTATCTTCGCCTTGACTTTCCGCAATTCTGCCCCAACGAGGGTCTCTCGCTACGTCCACCATTGGCGCGTTGGTATAACGCACGCCGCAGGCAACCGCTTCTTTTGCGGACATTTTTGCGCAAGCTTCCACCAAGTCCGTATCAAAACTGCATGCGCCTGCAAGCGGAATGGGAAACACCGTTTCAAAGCCGTGAATGATATCCGCATTGATAAACAACGGAATATGTAACCGCGATTGCTCCACCGCCAGCTTTTGTAATACGTCTATCGTTTTACTTAAATCTTGCGGCTGTACGATAATAGAGCCCACCCTGCCCTCTTTGATATGATTGATAAGTTCAGGGCTATCCGGTACGCCTTTATCGTCGACGTTGCAACCTGCATAAAGAATGAGCTGACCGATTTTTTCCGTCAACGTCATTTTTTCTAACAATTGTTTAGCTTTCTCTTTATTTGTCATTGCGAAAACTTCCTTTTCTTACAGCAAACCCACAAGCTTTAAAACTTCCGTATTGGTAGCGTAAACCATATCCTTTTTGCTGCTAATCAACTTACAAAATTCTTCAAATCTCTCCCATTTGATATAGTCCATCGCATCAAACTCGTAAGAATGTCCCCACACGTAGAAAATTTTATCTTCTTCGGTGTTTAACGCTATGAATTTCTCTGCCAAATCAAACATTTTTTCAGGCTCGCAAATATACACCGTCGGGTCCAATCGGTGTAAATTCTTAGGCAAATCAAAGGAATACGTGGACGTGATTGTACGCGCGTATTTTACCCCCGTTTGCTTTTTAATAATTGCCGCAACTCTATCGTCGTTGTTTACGCCGCCACAAGGATATGCCATGCCGCAAACCTCATAACCGACCAACTGCGAAAGCTGTTTTCTATCCTCTTCCACTTGATATGCAACCGTTTCGTCCGCTTCTTCCGTTAAGTTTGGATGCGTCAAGGTATGCACGGCAACTTCGTGTCCTGCATACACCTCTTTCACTTCCGAGGGGTTCACCTTGATATGATTTATCCGCTTCTCGCCAAATTCCCAGCCGCCTTTCAAGCCAAGCAAGGAAGAATTTAAATTAAAGGTCGCTTTCAAGCCGTATTTATCCAACAGTTCGATAAAACGCTTATCTTGCGTTACTCCGTCGTCAAAACTAAAGGTTACGTATTTCATAACTATCTCCTATTCCTCAAACGAAAACGTGACGTCACCCTCAAACGTACTGTTCGTATAGCCTTGTTCGCCGTCACGAACGTTGCGCATATAAATTGCAATTACTTTATTGTCGGGATCTACCCAAAAATACGTGCCGTACGCGCCTGCCCAACCGTAGCAATTTTTCAATAGCGTGCCGTACGTTTCATCCGTAATAACGCGAACGCCCAAACCCCATACCTGCGGAGGCGGCAACACCTCTTTTTTAAGCTGCGGAGTGGCAAATGCCCGTACCATGTCCGCATTCAATATGCGAATTCCGTTATATTCGCCCTCATTTAACAACATTTTTGTAAATGCAAAATAATCGTCCATTGTGCTTGCCAGCCCTGCCGAACCTGCAAAAAACGTCAACGGAAATTGCTCGAAAACGCGAGTTTTGTCCAATGCCTCGCTGACGCATTGTCCGTCTTTTTCAATGGGGAAACGCACCATTCTATCCCACTGCGCTTCCGTCGGGACAAAGGTCGTATCCCGCATCCCTAACTTGTCAAAAAGTTCTTCCTTTAAGAATACGTCGTAGGGTTTCCCCGAAATAATTTCTATAATTCTTGACAGTATGTCCAAGCCAATAAAAGGGCTGTAATTGCTTGAAGTTTTGGGCTCGAATTCCAAACGGCATTTCGCGTAATGGGGCATCGCTTTTTCAAGCGTCGCTCTTTCTTCTACGGGAATTGCCAAAAAGTCCTTTGCACCAATATCCCCCGAGCCTATACCGCTGGAATGGGTTAAAAGCTCTTTAATGGTCACTGCCGTTTTTACTTCAATTTCTTCCACAACCTCGTCGTTTTCTATTTTGCCTATGAATAATTTAGAAAATTCGGGAAGATATTTCGTAATGGGATCGTCCAAAGAAAGCAGCCCTCTTTCCACCAAAATTAAAGCAGCCACCGCCGTAATGGGCTTGGACATAGATGCCAAACGAAACATTGCGTCCGCTTTCAATTTTTCGTTGTTGGAAATATCGGAAAAGCCAAATTCCTCTCGATACATGCCGACGTTTTCTTGGTAAACAAGGACGGAAGCTCCCATAAGCACACGTTGCCCTATCACCTCGGATACGTGCGCGCGTACGTTATTTTTCATTTTCTCAAAATTCAGTTTTCGCATGAAAAAGCTCCTCGATATTCATACAAAATATCTTATTTGTAAATTCGAACGTTGTAAAAGGCGCCCCAATATAACATTGAGGCGCTAACTTTTTTTATTTTTTTGCAAACTTATAGAGCGGAGCGACGTCATAATCTTCTCCGTTGATATATTTTGCAAGTGTAATCGCCACAGGCTTCGGTTCGCCCGGCTGTCTATCGGAATAGATATTGTAAGTCAAGCCGAAATTATCTTCGCCGATACACTCTTTCTTATTTGCCAAAGTGCAAAGCCTAAAAAGGAACATTCTCTTAACGAAGGTAAGTTCTTTTTCAACTACGTCAAAGACCTTTAAAAATCTACCGCCGATAAGTTCCTTTTCCGTTTCTTTGGCGAAATCCGACCAACCCAATTCCGTATACCAAACAGGCATATCCCCTGCGCCAAACGATTGCATAACGCCGTACAAACGCTTTTGTCCTTGTAACCATTCTTCGTCAATTTCCCCCGTTTTCAAAGAATAAGGGTGGAAATTCATGATTTCAAAGAAATCCTCTTGACGGTTGGATTTTCTTTCTCCAACGGACGGATATTCGCCCGATTGAAGCTCGGAAAATGCTTTCGTCAAGTACATGGGTGCGTCCTCCGTGTTCCAGAAGCCAGGGAAAAGCACCTTTGCGTTTGCATTAACTTTCTTCACGCCTGCATTTGTGAAATAGGACAAATCCAAAACGATTTTCACAATTTCCGCTTGCGTATATATGTAGTCTGCATTTTCTTCTTTCGTTTTTCCGTACGCAAAGCCTTCGCGGTGCAAGAAATCACCGCTGATACCGTCGGGCTCGTTTGTCGGCTCGAAATAACAAATTTCGGGGAAACGCTCGGCAATCAATTCATAAAGCTTTCTTTGCACGTTTAAGAAACGAACGTATTTATCCGCCTCCTTTACGGGGTCGGGCACTGCCCAGCCGTCCGTGCAATTAAAATCCTTTGGATACAAAAACGACCAAGAAAGCAAGCAAAAATCTTTTACGCCCTTTGCTTTTAATGCATTTAGATAGGCGCGCAGCCTTTCCGCGCGTTCTTCGATAATTGTTACATTATCATTTTCATCGCATTGGGCAAATTCGTGAAAACGCAGCCAAACACGCATAATAGACGCTCTAAATTCGCCTGCAAAATGCGCTATAATCTCATTTCTAAGACCTTGGTCTACATTATCATTCAACTCGCAAGAAACCTCGCAAAGCCCAAATTTTGGATGTGCTTCTCTAACCATCTCTCAAAACTCCATCAATCCTTAACGTACTTATATAATATGGATAAATCGGCATCTTCGCCGCGGATATATTTTGCAATTGCAATTGCCGCAGGTTTCGGTTGACCGCCATAAAGAGGGTCGTCCTTATTGTACATAATACCGAAATTGTTTTCACCCAAGGAAATATCCTGCGTCGTAAGCGTCGTCAAACGGAATGCCATTACCGTTTGCACGTACGGCATTTCTGCTTTTACCATATCATAAAAGCCTATAAATGCGTTTGCAATTGTTTCTTGGCTTGTAACTTCGCCCCAATCCGTCCAACCAAATTCCGTAAACCAAACGGGCTTGCCGCCGTCGCCATGGTCGATTGCAACTTGGTAAATTTCATTTTGCAATTCCAACCAAGCGTCCGTTACCGTATCGCTACCAAAGGTATAAGGGTGCCAATTCAAAATTTGGAAATAATTGTCGGGGTCAATATCACTCTTTTCTTGACCAACAGGCAACGCACCAGATTCGATTGCTTTATAGATATCTTCCAAATAATCGGGAGTGTTGGTAAGCCCGCAAAGCGAAGGATTCATTACCTTTGCGTTAGGATTTACCGATTGCACTGCCTTCGTTACGTACCAACACAAATCAGCAACAATACGTACTTGATCATATTGCGTATACATATAGTTTGCATTTACAACTTCACTGCCCGCATGCGTGTAACCGTTTTTATGGATACAACCGCCGAATTCGGGTTCGTTTGCAGGTTCATAATAATCAACTTCAGGGAAATCTTCCGCAAATGCCGCATACGCTTTTTGCTGTAAATCAAGCCAACGGAGATACATTTCGTATTCTTCATAAGGATCGGGAACAACGTAACAGGTTGTCGTGGGATACCCAAGAGGATATACGAAAGTGGTTGCCATCGCAAGGAAATTCTCCACACCCGAAGCTTTCAAGCGGTCAACTGCGTCGCGCACAATTGCCACTTTGGGTTCGTTGCGGATAATTTCGTCGTTTTCATCCACTAAATACAAGTCCGCATAGTTAATCCACATACGGAAAGATTTTACGCCAAGACCGCCTGCCATATCCGCAATCCATTCGTTGGTGATACCAGGGTCTAATCCACCGCCCATGTCGCCGAATACTTCGCAAAGGCCATAAAAGCCCGATTTATCAAAATCGTAAACGATTTCGGGTTGTTGTTCTTCTTCCGTCGTACAACCGAAGAAGGTAAAAGGCAGACAAAAAACACACAAAATGAACGCTATCACTCTTTTCCATACGTTACGCATTTTCTTTCTCCTTTTTCGTTAAAATCCATGCCGCAGGCAACAAGCAAATTACCATAGGTACGCCTATCACCGAACCGCAACCATCCTCTTCTTCTTCCGAAGAAACAGCGTTAATATCTACGCCTTGAATGTTTTCTCTTTCCACCCAAGGTTGCATAATATCCGTTTCCGCATTGAAGTTTCTTGCGGAAAGTGTCGTTTTAGAATCCAAATTGAACAATGCAATTTTAGAAAGCGAAATTTTACCCTCCGTAGCAATGGTAATGCTTTCCCTATCCGCATATTGCAACCCTTTTACAACGTAAACGTTTTCGTCAAGCGAGGAAAGCGGTGCGCCTGCGTTTGCAAATGCAAGCGTAAGTTCATCACCCAAACGGTAAATTTCCACCGTAGCGCCATTATACAACAATGGCATATCAAATGCAACTTCTTCTACCTTAACGCCGTCGGAAACCGTTGCGCCGTTTTCCGTAAAGGCAACGTTCAAATTGCCTTGGCTGTACGTCAAGCCAGCAACGTCGCCTAAAGTAAATCTTGCAACGTGGCTGCCCACAACGCCCTTCGTCGTCAATGCATTCGTCGTTTGCGTAAATGCCGACAAGGTATCACCCTTCGACAAATCAACGCGCAACGTTTGCAAATCTTCACCGCCGTTGTATGCCGACGACGTAAGCGTTCTTTCTAAATTGGTAACGGAGAAATTATCCAAACGGAAATCCACACCGTTTGCGCCGTAAACTGCAAGATAACCGCTCGTTTTCACGCCCGTTACGCGTTCACGCACAATACCCAAAACGCTTTCAGGTTCGTTTGCTTCCTTGAAATGCATAGTCACCGTACCGTCTTTAATAACGTACATAAAGTTGTAGGTAGCGGATTTTCTAAACAAATCGTATTCTTCATTAGAATTGGGACGATGCACAATTTCATTTTCTTGGATTGTTCTCGTACAATTCGTCGTGTAATAAATAGTCTTGCCGTTATACGTTGCAAACCCTAAAGATTGTGCGTTTGTGTAAAGGTTTTTATAACTATCCGAACCGAATTGCAAGCCGAAACATTCCGCATCGCATGCGCCTCTTCCGTCAATCGTATCATAATAGCTATCGGGATTATCGTAATAATAATCGCTGCCGACCATCGTTACGTCAAAGCGTACGATACAATCGCTAAACTTCGTTTTAGGTCCAAAGGAAGAATCCGTAGCGGCGTTACCGAAAAGCGCATATCCGCTTTCCGCGAAATCGTAATTTGCCAAACGTACGTTACTGCCTAAATACCAATCTTTAATAGAAATATAGTAGTTATAATATTTCCCTTCTTCGTCCTCAAATTCTCTCGTGCCTTCAAAGTTCATTCCCAAATCAGGCGTAGAATTTTCCGTATAAATAGAACGTTGGAAGGAAAAATCATCTACGAGCGCACCTTTACCGCTGGTCGCATACTCCTCGGAGCAAGCAATGCCCCAATAGCCTTCCGTAGCGCTTACGGACAAGGTTTCCGTTTGTTCGTTAATTGCAACAACAAGCGTATTATCATAGCGAGCAACGATAGCCAAATCGAAAATCCCGTCCGCAGGATTGCTTTGAAGAGGTTTGCTTTCCTTGACTTCCCCATCGGAAAGAACAAGCTCATACCCCGTAAAGCCACGCGTAATACCTACAAACACACCGTTTGCGTCTACGCTGGATTTCGCAAGCTCGAAACCCGTTGCAGTGCCTACCGTTGCGCCCGAAAAATCAAACGTTGCCGACATTTCATATAAAATAGAAACTTCGTTGGATTTCTTTGCAAAGGGTTCGTTGTAAACAACGCTTGCACCCACCTTGCTAACGTCAAGCTGGCCTACGGGCGCAATACTTGCCGTTTCCTCGCTAAAGGGCGTCAAGGCAACCCATTCTGCATTTTTCACTACGTTATTGTTGTAAGACATCCTTGACGCGGAGAAATCGTCCGTGTATACCTTTACGTCGTTTTCGTAAACGTCAAAGGATAAAACGTCAAAGTCTACACCATAGCTGTTAAAGCCAAAATATCCGTCTTGCACTTCGAAATTTTCTATCGTCGACGTGCCAATAACCACGTCGCCTTCTTTTACGGTATACGTAATGTCATACACGCCGTTGTCACGTCGTACAAAGTCTACAACGATCGTCGATCCGTCCGCGCTAAACGGCGAATAGGCAAAGGTTTTTTGCGTGTTTGCGCCGTTTTTAAAAAGCTGCGTAGCTCCGTTGGTGAAAATGAAAGCACCGGAAGCTTTTTCAAAAATACTCGTCACTGCGGAAGGCGAACCAAAGGAAAGCGCATACCAAGCTTCACCGTCGGAAGGCAAACGCTGCGTCTTTAATTCCACGCGACAGCTTCCGTCCAACTTATAAGCTTGACAAAGAATGTGCGCAGGCCAAGAAAATTCCGTAGGCTGTATGCGCAATGAGGAATATTCCGACTTAACGCTTGCGTCCGTTGCCGTCCAAACGTCGCTTAAAGCGGCGGTATTGAAATCATCCGCATAAACAGATTGTTCCGTAACCGCAGCTTCCGCCGTACGTAAGTTTACTGCCCCTATCGACATAGCGGCAACGCAAGCCAATGCGGAAACCCCCAATGCGATAGAATGTATCTTCTTTTTGTTCATTATTTTTTCTCCTAAAAATCAACGTCGGGAGTAAAGGTTTCCAATACGTAACGAATACCCAACGTAAACGGTAACATAAATACCGAGAACATAATACCAATCGTTGCCGCCGTCAACAAGTTTTCCTTTCCTTGAGATTGTACCATGTTAAACATCAACCAAGGAATGGTCATTACCTTATTTTCGTAGCCGGGCGATACCGCAATTAACATTGGTTGCAGCATAAACCCAAATACGCTGGTGAAAATTGCAATTGCCCACGTGGTAATCGTTGGCATGATCAGCGGAACGGTTACGGAAAACATTTCCCTAAAATAGCTACAACCGTCAATTTGCAACGCTTCGGGTATATCCTGCGGAATACGGAGCATCGCACCGCTCATCAAGATAACGTTTGTCCCCAAGCCCATCAAAATACTGAACACGTAAATAATTGTCCAAATTTGCGTATTGTCGGGCAGCCCTACGTCTAGCCATTCGTTGGTGCTTGCGCCAAATAGCGAAAATAATTCCGCTATCGGGCCGCCAATATTGCCGTCGAACATACTGCGGTATGCCATCGTCAGCGCAACCAAGGAAATAACCGAGGGTAAATAGAAAATTACTCGGAAAAACTTTTCCCCATACACCTTTTTATAGAATGCATACGCCGTGTATAATGCGAGCGGGAAAATAATGATATTTACCACTATTGCTTTAAAGGTATTGAAAAAGATATTCAAATTGGCTTGATTGTTTTCCTCTAAAAAGAAATCCTCAAAAATTTCGATATATCTTTCAATGCCGATAAATTCAAGCTCGTTATACATGTTGTATTCAAAAAAGGTCAACCGTACCGTTTCAAAATTCATGTATACCCAAAAAATTAGGAAATGGCTAACGGACAACGCAAGCAAGCACGTTAAAAAGATACCGCGCTTGACGTTGATTTTCTTTTTTCTTCCGCAATTATTCAGTTGTAAGGTATTATTCATTCCTTCCATTTTCGTACTTTATGCATCCAATCCGTAATATTCAGTCCATTCGTCAAAGCTCTTCTTAAGTGCCGTATGTACACGGTTTACAATTCTATCAGACGCTTGTTCTACGGGTGCCGTTCTAAATTCACCAAATACCGTAGAAAGCTCAACCGCCATGAACATAGACACTTCTTCATACAAGTAAATGGGCGATACTTTCGTTGCCGTCAAAGGATATTTGATAACAAAATCGTCCGCATTGTAATAAATATCAAACGTGGATTTTTGGAAATCCGTCCAAGCGTAGCCAGGCTCCAATTCGTATGCGTTGTAATCGAAAGGACGTACAACACCCGTGGATTTCGTGAACTTCATCAATTGGTCTTCGTTGCAAAGGAATGCAAGGAATTCTTTTGCCAAAGCTTTGTTCGTTGCGTTAACGGGAACATACATAACGTTGTCCGTTTGTACGTACGTAAACTTCTTCGCCGTACCGTCTGCGTTCGTTTCCGCGCCTTCTGCCGTAGGAATGAACATCAACTTGAATACGTTGCCGTCTTTCATGAAGCCTTTATATTCTTTTTCGAAGAAGTCACCAACCAAGCAAACTGCGATATTGCCCTTTGCGAAGTTTTCTTGCATCTTTTCCTTCGTCATACTGCCGTCGTTGTTGGAATTGTACAACTTGCCTTCGTCGTCTACGATAATTTTACGAACGATTTCAAGCGCATCTTTATAACCGCTTTGTTTTACCAAATCCGCGCTGGTCATATTGAAGAAATCGTAGAAGCAGCCTTCATCTACATATTTGTTAGGCGTCGTCGTACCTTGAATTTGTGCCCACCATACGTAGAACAAAGCGTCGTACCAGTTCAAATAGTCAACCGAATAGCCCCAAGGCGTAACGCCGTTGTTAGCCATACGTACGTCGGTAAGGTATGCCATCAATTCGTTTACGGTGTAGGGTTCGTGCGTCCACGTAGCGCCTGCGCTCAAACCGTCTACAATGAAGGGGTTGCCTTCTTGGTGTGCCGTGGAAAGCAAAATCGTTTCATTGTAAGCAAGCGACAATACCTGCGATGCCCAAGGCATACCCCAGGTAAGTTCTTCGCCGCGGCCGTAAATCTTTTGACGGGTAAATTGTTTCATTACGTTTTCGTCAATGTAATCTTTAATCTTTTTCTTGCCTTGCGAGGTTTGTACTTCCGTTTCATATACCGAAGTTAAATCTTCTACCAAACCGTCTTGCACGTACGATTTCCAGTTACCGTTGGACATAATAATATCAGGCACGTTGTTCGTCAAATACAAATTTGCTTGATAAGTAATGTTATTATCGGGAATCATCTTATACGTAACGCCTTCTTTGGTTGCGCAGAAATCCTTTAAGGATTGTTCCAACCATTCGTCGCCGTAACCACCGTTGTAATAACGAATGGTCAACGTGTTTTCTACCCCTGCTTCCTCTTTTTCACAAGCGGAAATAGCGCCTACAAAAGAACACGCCGTCAATGCAGCAAGTGCCGTAGATATAATTCTTTTCTTCATAATTTTTCTCCTTATTTGTTTTCTTTAATATTAACCTTTAATACCGCCGCCAAGCGACATTTGCATGATTTGTTCTTGGAATACCAAGAAGATTACGATAACGGGGATAATGGAAATCATAATCGCCGCGAAAAATTCGGGATAATGGTTTGCATAAATACCCGACGTTACGTTGGTTTGTATGGATACAAGCGCCGTTGATACCGTCGGATGCGAAGGTAAGAACAACTGATAGGAAGCATATTCGTTCCAAGAGCCGATAAAGCTCAACATCCAAAGCGTTCCTACAATGCCAACTGCCTGCGGCAACATGATTTTAATAAATACCGTGAAGTCGCCTGCGCCGTCGATTTCCGCCGCTTCCATATACGTGCGCGAAACGTTTTTAAATACGGCATATACAAGCAAGAAGTTCATACCCACGCCGCCTGCACTTGACCATATCATCGAAATAAACGTATCGTATATACCCAAATCGTAGAAGAACATATACATCGTCGAGGTCGAACCCGTGATACAAACCAACATCGGTAAAATGTGTATAAAATACAACGTCTTTTGCCCGCGGAAGTTGAATTTTGATAACGCGTACGCCGCAAACGTTGTAGACATAATCCCTGCCGTAGGACACGCCAAACACAACACAATTGAGTTTATAAACGCTTCACCCATTGCAAAATTTTCAAAGATAAAGCCGTAATTGCTAAATTGAATTGTTTGTGGCAATCCCCAAGGCGTATTGGAAAATTCTACGTAATCCTTAAAGGAATTGACAAGCAGCCACACTTCAGGAAATATCAAAATTACTGCGTAAATGGAAAACAAAACACAAGTAACAATTAGATATTTCTTATGCGCCGCTATTCTCTTTGCTTTGCTCATTGTTTATCCCTCGTTTGTTATTTTACGTACAAAACGTTTAATACGCAATCTTTCTCTACAACGAAATTGGTAACGACGTTACCGTTTTCGTCCATCACAATTGCCGTATAGCCGTCTTTAGCAAGCGTTGCAAAATCAAACGCCTCGCCCTTTTCCGCCTGCATGCTGTACGTTTCTCCGTCCGCTACGGAATTGATTGTTACGTTGCAATATTCTACCTTTTTAGCAACAAGCGTAACGTCTTCCGTAATGGTCGTTGCGAAATCAAACGCCGCACCGTCAACCGTCCAAACGTAGCCGTCTTCCAAGGTGTAAGGCGCTTCCGCCATATCACCGTTTGCTATCGCAATCGTTTGCGTTTTTACGCCGTATTGCTTAAAGGTTACAAACGAATATCCCTCGTAATTGTTATCGTCGGCAAAGGTTTGCAGCGTTTCCACTTCGTAACCTTCCGCACCAACCATAATGTTGCGAATATTGTCAATTTGCTCCTGCGTCATACCGCAAGCTTCAATTAAGAAGGTTGCCGTTCTATCCGCAAGCGTTTCCCCAGCATAACTATCAAGATAATCGAAAATGAAATCCACTACGATTTCTTGACTTGCCGTTTGACCTTTGTTCCATGCGCCCGTAGTTGCGAACATCGAAGTGTAATAATCCTTTTTCGCATCTTCTTCGCTTGCGCCAAGCAACGCCTTGAATACCATCGACATCGTACCCGTTCTGTCACGGCCTACCGCACAGTGCATATCAATGGGATAATTATCTTTCTCCGCAAACACCGACATAATGTTCTTGATGTTTTCAAAATTATTGCGGTTATTAATACCCGTTCCGTCCTCAACGGTGATTGCACCCGATGCATATTGAGGAGTATTGAATACGAAGTATTGTTCGCCCAAGCCCAACGGATCGTACGTGTTGGGAGAATTGCTTGCTTCGCTTACGCCGCGAAGGTCCAAATCGGTTTTAATTCCAAGCTTGTCAAATGCCGCTCTGCCCGCTTCGGTCATCGTTTCCAAACGAGCCGAACGATACACAAGCCCTTGTTGTACGTAACCATACGCCGTTTCAAAACCGCCGAGGTCGCGCGTGTTGGAAACCCCTTCAATTTCCACCGTACGAACGGAAGCGTCCGTTTCAAACGAGAAAATGGAAGAATAGGTTTTGCCGCCGTCGTCAAGGTTGGCAATTACTTGCCAGAAATATTGAGTATCCATAAGCGGATTTTCAAGGACAACGCCCTCTGCTTTATCCGCATTTTCTACCTTTTGCACCGTCTTTGTGAACTTGTTATCAAGCGCGATACGCACCGTGTAGGAAGATACGTCTTCTAACGTATCCGTCCATTTCAAAACGTTGTTTACGGGTTGAAACGCATCGTTTTCCTTGTAAAGCTCGACAAGGCGCGCAATGTGCGCATCGTCCGTATAGTTTACACAGGTCAAAAATTCTTGATGACCGTCGCTATAATCGAACAACCCGTTCAAATAGTCCACGTCTACGCCTTCGCTGTTCCACCAAGCGTTAATTTCATGCGTATTGAAATTGAGCGTTGCGCCCTCATAAGGAGTCACCGCGCGAATGGAAGAGGAAAATGCCAAGGGGTTGTTTTCCGCATTTGCTTGCATACTGTTTACGGAAGCGCCGACAAAGCCCGCCGCAGTAACACCGACGCAAAAAATGGATATCAATGCTTTTAATCCTTTCTTCATACCATCAATCCTCCTTTTTCTTTTTCAACAACATTGCAGTTGCCGTAAGCACTACCGTCAAGCCAACGCCGCCAGCCGATACTACGCTGGAACAGCCGCCGCAACCGCCTTCCGCTTCGTCTGCATCGCTTTGAGAATCGCTTACGCTATCCTCATCGCTATCTTCGCCGTTATCTTCACTATCCTCGCTGTCCACAACGTCCTCGGAATCTTCCTCGGAAGTATCGTCCGACGAATCGTCGGGAGGCGTGATAGGCTCGTCTTCTACTTCGGTATATACCACCGTATAGTTTGCATCGCCGTCTACCGTAATCGTTTCCACTTCGGTATCGCCTACATACAACGTATAGCTATATCCTTCACGAACAAGAATCGTTTGATCCAAGATCGCGCCGTTTGCAAGTGCAAACGTATAAACGTAATTTTCTTCCAAGCCTTCGCTGGTAAGAACAACGGTGTACGTCGTTTCTACTTTAATAAATTTCGCCGTCAATGCCAAATCGCCAGTGAGAACGTCGTTTACGAAGTCCCACTTCACGTCGCCAACGTACCAACCCACAAAGGTGTAGCCGTCTTGAACGGGCGTTTCGGGTTCTGCCAACAAGTCGCCAATATGATACGTTGCATCCGTAGCCACGCCGTCAAAGGTAACCGTTACTCTGTCCGAATCCTCTACGATAACCGTAATAGCGAACTGCGTAATATTGCCTGCTGCATCGGACGCCACAAGGGTTACAACCCAAGTGCCTTCGTTAAGTTTGCCGTCCGTTACCGCGCCTTCTTGCCAAAGCACTTGTACGGTGCTTTCGTCAATTACGCCGTCCTTATTATCCATAACGTCCATTACCGCTTGGAATACGCTGTCGGCAGGTTTGTCTACGCCTACTTCATAACGATATGCGTCTTTGCCTTGCCAATAAAGAATAGGTTTCTTAATGTCCCCTGCCTTATAATCGGCAAATACGTTGCTTCCCTTTTCGCTTTGAATGCCAATCTTCGTACCCAAAGCATCTTTAGAAAGGTCGGTTGCTTTAATGAGATAAATGCCGTCAACCGCAACGCTTACGGAAAGCGTTTCCGCTACGTCAACCGCAACGCGAACTGCAAAACATTCGTTTGCCGTCCAAATATAGGACGCGCTGCCAACTTCTTGGCCATTGACAAACAAGAGTACACGTTCGCAACCCGTCAAGGCATCGCCGATAAATACTACTTTGATACCGTCAAATTCCGTCGTGTAATGGGTGGAGAAGATTACGGTATTGTCAATGCTGTCGTTTTTAAACAAGAAGCTATAAATAACGCTATCGTTTGCCGTAGCCGTGCTTTCTTCGGCGCTAACGTCGTTAAACGTCTTCGTCGCTTCGCCGTACAATTGACTTATCGTCGTATATTCTGCGTCTTCGCTTTCTACGATATCAGGCTTAATATTCGTCCATTCGCCTTCGTACAAATACAGCGTTACTTCAGGCAATACGCAGCCCATAAATACCGTTCCTGCATCAATATGCATCGTTATGCAGCCATAACCTTCTTTCGAAAGCATATATTCGGGAACTGCAATATAGAAATAGTTATAACCATGCGCATAGCTTACTTGCACTCTGTTATCTTGCGCATACAATTCGCCAATCGTTTTTCCATCAATCGTCAAAGCCGTTGCGATAGGCGCTTGCAATTCGGGATTTGCCAAATTGGAAGGATCTGCGTGGCTTGCCGAGCCATTGTCAGGGCCAAGGAAGTTCACGCCATATTCGCCAAACTGCAAAATGTTGTTGGATACACCCGACATAATCGCATTGTTCCAGCTGGGCGCAAGACCATTATACTGCAATGGATTGGGATCAAAGCTATCCGCATTTACCCAATGCCCGTCATAAAGAATGTAGGTGCATGCAGGCAACACTTGCCCCATGAATTGCGTACCCTGTTCAATCGTCAAATAAGTATATTCCCCATCCGCGGCTTCGAGATATTCTTGCGCAACCATGATATACAAATATCTATAACCATGTTCATAGCTAACCGTTGTTTTATTGTCTTGCAAATACAATTCGTAAAGGGTTACGCCGTTAATCTTGATACCCGTCGCAACCGAATATGCAACACTTGCCGCTTGGTTGGTTTTATCCGCTTCAGCCGCAAACTCTGCCGAGAATTTAAATACGTTAGAAGAATACCCTTCTTCTCTTTCTACGTTATCCCAAGCGCCGCTTGCAACGCCCAAGCAACTAATCGTCGCTTCTTGGCTATTGTCGATAAACGACCAAATGCCGTCGTTGCAATACAACGTGATTTGCGGAATATTTTGTCCGGCAAACGTTGCTTCCGCTTCAATCGTCAACGTGGTATATTCACCCGTCCAAGCGATCGTCAACGAACGTTCGCCCTTCGTTACGCTGCCGCCGATAGCGCTTAAAGCTACTCCGTCCAAAAGAACCTTGTCGGCAAGCGTACCCACATCCTCCGTCCATTCGTTTTCATCGTTAAAATACAACGTAATGGCGTTGGCGTTGTTGGTTTCGTCCGTTTTACCCAGCGCAACAAAGGTGGTATCCGTTGCAGGTTCGGTAATTTTATAATCCGCAGGTTGCTCCGTCGTCCATGCGCCGTCTACCAAATACAAAGTCAAGTCCGCATAAGCCGCCGTTACGCCGTTTGCATCCGTAACCGTTGCGCCTTCCTCGAAATGAATGGTCGCATGCGAATATCCTTTATATCCTGCCGCCGCTTGCGCATCCGTGTAATGTACCCAAAGACCTGCGCCAAGCGTGATAACCATAATCGAATCGTCGCTAGGTGCGCCGCCGCAAGTCATGGGGATTCCGTTAAAGGTCATGCCCGAAACTGCGCTTGCGTGTTGATTGAATGCCAACGTTTCGCCAAGGAAATTAAGCGTTAATTGATAGAACGCGCCGTTATGTACGTGGTTTTGCGTAGCGCCTACCCCGTCGATTGTGAAATCGGTAAACGTCGAGTTGGGTTTTTCTACGTGGTATCCGTCGGGTTGCGTCGTCGTCCATGCGCCGTCTGCCAAATACAAAGTCAATTCCGAATAGGTTGCCGTAACGCCGTGTGCATCCGTAACCGTTGCGCCTTCCTCAAAATGAATGGTCGCATGCGAATATCCTTTATATCCTGCCGCCGCTTGTGCGTCCGTGTAATGTACCCACAAGCCTTTGCCAAGCGTGATAACCATAATCGAATCGTCGCTAGGTGCGCCGCCGCAAGTCATGGGGATTCCGTTAAAGGTCATACCCGAAACTGCGCTTGCGTGTTGATTAAATGCCAAGTCCGTGGCATCGAAATCAAGGGTTAATTGATAGAAAGCACCGTTGTGAACGTGGTTTTGCGTAGCGCCAACTCCGTCGATAGTGAAATCGGTAAACGAGGATTTCGGCACGTCAACGGAATATCCGTCAGGCTTCACCGTTGTCCAAGCCCCATTCACCAAATACAAGGTTGCGCCGCCAAGCGTAAACGTCTTTCCGCTTTCATTGGTTATGGTTGCGCCGTTTCTAATTACGAGAGTAGGGTGCGAATAGCCGTTATAATCCCCTACGCACTTATCTTTAGCAAGCCAGAACAAAAGCTGATCGCCGCCCCAAAGCGCAGGCTTAACTTCCTCGCCGTTCAAGCTAAAGCCCGTAGACGATAACGGCATCACTTGATTGTTAGGGGTGGTAAAGCCCGTCGTATCATAAATTAACGATAAGCCATATGCGCCTAATGCGTCATTATTCATATGGTTAACACTGCCTATGGATACAAAATCTGGATTGTAATTCGTTGCAGCGTATATATCCCACGTACTGCCGTTAAATTGCAGGTAGATGTCTTTTTCAATTTCATAAACGTTGGTATCCGTACCGCCGATATCAAACTTTGCGCCTGCAGGCATCTTTAAAATAGAGCCGACTGTGGGATTGATTGCAACACGCATGATAATACCGCCGCTTGCGCCAATCCAGTTAGGGCAACGGAAGGAAAAATTGTTAGGATCCACCGCTTCGTCATTCAACGTCATTTTGGAAAGTAAATCGCTAAAATCTGCGTCCAAGTCGCCGTTGCCGCCGATACCGCCGTCAAACTGCAAGAAAGAGCAGTACGCGTTATCGTAGAGATAGTTATTCCATTCGAAATGAATGTTGTTCAAAGCAACCTTCGTCGTTGCCTGCGCAGCCTTCAAATTGACGGTAATGCTGTCGATATAATATACCGTTGCCGTACCGTGAACGCGTACGCCGAACGTCGCTGAGGAAAGATATCCATTGGCATCCGTCAAACCCGTCAATACTGCCGAGTTCAAAGTAATGTCACACCAATTGGACATATCGCACCCATCGTTTTGCCACCAACCTGCCGTCAAATCGACGTTGGACGCTCTAAAGCTATCCACAGAGCTATATTCTGGCGAATATATTTTCACCACGATGCTTTCTACGTCAGCCGCCGCAATTTGGAATGCGCTAAAATCGACGGTTATGTATGCGCTACCTGCCCCGTTAACGTTTACCTTTAAGACAGAACCTTCGCCTACGCCCAAATTAGCCGCATCCACGTATTCAAGCGTGTTGAGACCATATTGACTTACGGAAAATTGACCGTTGTTGGTAAAATCTTCCTCTAAGGTTTGCGCCGCTTGAACGCTTGTCGTTTGCGAAAAAGCGAACGCGCCGCCAAGGCTCAAACAAGCCATTGCCGCGCAAACGCACATTGCTTTAAACAATTTTTTGGTGGTTTTTTTCATCTTTTTCCTCCAAAATTCTTTTTAATATTCTAAAGAATATTCCATTCTCGGTTTTATTATATCATTTGTCCTCACATCTTTCAATGCTAATATTTGACAAAAAACTACTAAAAATTGACTTATAAAAACAAAACCCCGCTTTTGCGAGGCCTTATTTTTAAATATTCCAATCTACGTACGTATCCTTTAACACCTTGCCGTCCATACTCTTTCTGTACTTCCCAGGTGAAATTCCGTACTCTTTTTTGAATGCATTGATAAAATTATTGCAGGAAGGAAACCCCGATTTATAGGAGATATCTTCCACTGAAAAATCGGACGTTGCAAGCAACAAAGCCGCTTGCGCCAAACGCGCTTGGTTGACGTACTGCTTTAAGGATTTTCCCATATAATACTTGAATTTTCTTGACACGTATTCGTGCGTGTAATTGGTTGATTTCGCAATTGCGTCCACGGATAAAAGCAGGAAATCCAATTTTTCCATATTGCGCAATAAACCGTGCAACCAAAGCGGATACGCCGAAATTTTTTCACGGTGCTGCAGGTACAAATCCAAACAAAAGATAATGCTGCTTTTGTGCTGTGCGTCCAACGCCGCCGTTTCCTTTTTATTGCCTAACCCTACCAACATTTCGGATAAGGCAAGCTGTTGATTGGAAGTAATGCGATAATACAGACCAAAGGGCTCGTTGATAATTTCATTATAAAGCTCTTCATCAAGGAAATCGCAACATTGTTTCATTCTTTCATTGGAAACGTAAATATCGCGGTGGCGATACCCGTTGGTGCCTTCCGTAATGTCGCTGTAAAGCGAAACGTCCTCTGGAGCGATAATCAACATATCCCCCATTTTTATCGTCAACGCCTTTTTCTTCTTCTTTCCTTTTTTGGAGAATAACGTTAAAATTGCCGATCCGCTTTCAACGTACATAATTTTAAAAAACGTGTTTCTATGCGGCTCAATCGGCGGATATGTAATAATTGCCGTATACGGACAATTTTCAATTACCTTTGGTGTAAATATTTTCATATTCTCTTCCCCTTTTGTCCATTATAACAAATTTTCTTATCCAAGTCAACACAAAACCCGAACTGTATACTGGGAGTTTTTAGCAAAACGCCGCCAACTAACGCCCGTACGCTTTTTTTGAAACGCTTGTTAAGCTACTTACGGAAAATTGACCATTGCTTGTAAATTTATTTCTAACGCCACAGTGTCAGGCTGGACGATTATCTTTTCTTAAAAAACAAATGCGCTGCCATATACCGCACAAACGATCGTCTACAAAACCAATGGTATCCTTATAAATTTCTTAAAACCGTCTTTTCTCTTGTTTCATCAATATTCAAAGCCAACCCAAGGATCATCCTCGTAATTGTCACCGCTTCCCGTAACGACGTCTGCGTTGCTAAAGTATACTATTTTAACCTCAACCGTATCATATTGTTTCAGCATACTTTTCTCCTTTGGAAACAGTTTACCTATATTTCCTCTCTCCTCAACCGATACCCCACAACTTAATTTTAATAAATAAAATGATAGAATTCAATAAAATTTTTTGAATAAAAATATAAAAAATTTGTCCTATTATGAATTGCCGTATGCAATTCTCGCTTTATTCTTCAAGCGGTTTAGATAAGTACACTATAAAAAATATCGGGGAGCATGTTTCTCTTTTTTTGCCTTTTCAGCGACAACTCCCCTCTTTTTTTTCGTACGCAAAAAGGCATTTATGCAAGCTTTACATAAATGCCTTTCGCTCAACTTTATTCAACTAAAAAACAATTTCAACTTAATTTCTTTAAAGTTATTAACCGAAATCGTCACCGCACAAGGTCTTCAAAATTACTTGTGCATAAATTCTTACGCCGAAGTCGTTGGGGTGGTTTACGTTGTTGCCGAGATAATCTCTCGTCAATTTACCAGAAACGCTTACCAATTCGCTATACATAGTGAATACTCTTGCAAGCGAAATGTTCTTATCGCTGTATTCGCTGCTATGCTTAATAGAGTTCAAAGTGTTTTCCCATATAGATTGATTGCCTGCAATCAAAGAGGATTGCGTTTGAGGCAACATCGGAGAAACAAGGAGAACGCTTCCGTTAGGATTTTCCGCATAATAAGCATTGATCATTTGCTTAATAGACGCAACGTAAGACGATTCAGGGGTTGTCGGGTCGTTCATACCGAATGCGATAATAAACAAATCGATTTCCGCCAAAGACGTGCCGTTTTCAGCAACTTTTGCGCTTAAGTTTTCTGCGCCTTGCGCCGTCGTCCAACCGCCTACCGCGCCGTTATGTTTGGTTATTTTCGCACCGTACATCTTCGCCAACGAATCGGCTACGAGATCGTTCCAAGCGGGTAAGAAAGGATTTCTCAAACCGCCCCACGTCGTACCCGACGCATTACAGCCTGCGGTGATAGAGTCGCCATAGAAGAACAAGGTTGCCTCTTTTTCCGTCTTCAACTTATTGATAAACGATTGTGCGTTTACATCGCCCGTAAATTGAGTACCCGTCCACGCTTCCGTCTTGTTGTAGGTAAACGTTACGTAGCGTTCAGCACCGCGGAAACCTTCGCTGAAGAACAAATATCTCGTTCCTTCAATTTCATAGCCGTCTTCCGCCTTTCCGTCAACCGTCGTTACAGGGAAGCCCTTTGCGTGACCGTCAACGTATTCGGGCGTCAAACGATAATATTCATCATACGCCATGTAAGGAAGATTACCGCCTGCAACTCTCGTTACTTTGTTGCCCGAAATCGTATAATCGACACCGTAAGTATAAATGGTGCCAAGCGTTATATCTCTGATAACCACTTCTTTAGGATCGCTGGGGGTATACATCAAGGTTACCGAACCCGTTTCACCCACGAAAAGACCCGTTTCATCGTAAATTCTATCCGTATCCCAGATAGGTGCCAAATATGCATCGGTTACAACCGACGAGCCATCGTAGCCTTCTACCAAATGAATAATCTCTTTCTTTTGCATTGCCGTCTTATCAAGACATTCCGCCGAAATCGTAAATTCCAAGCCGTTGGACGTTACGTTGATATACGTACCGCCAAGCTTGCTTTCATTATGTTCGCCGTACGAACCCGTCTTGGTACCATACGTATAGCAAATGCCGTTCAAGCTTTCACTGGAGTTGTCTTCAGGTGCGTTGCCCATGAATACGCCGTCGATATTCGCAGCCGCAAAATCAGACGAGAAATCCGTTGCGGAATTCATATTATAGCATACAAAACCGGGAACTGCGCTGTAATAATTTGCAATATTTGCCGCAACTGCTTTTACCCAATCCACTTGCGTGCTATCAATACCAGCGCCTGCATTGCTGTCAAGCATATAAATCACACGCTTGATTACGCCGTTATCGGTAATACCAATCGTATAATCGCCGTTTCCGCTCACTGCGCCGTCTTTGAATAAGCAGTTTTGCGCCGAAGCAAGCTGTGCGCGTTGCCATGCAGCACCCATTGCGCTTTCATTATCCAAACCGCCGAAAACAGGTGCCCAAGGAATATCCAGCGAATCCATAAATTCGATAAATCTCAACCACATAGTACCGTTGTCGTCAAAGATACCGTTGACAATGTCACCCGTAAGGATAATCAAATCAGGGCAATCTTTTTCTACCAATTCGGAAATGTAATTGAAGCAGTTTGCGTAGATATTTTTACGTGCATATTCTTCTTTTTGTTGTGCGGAAAGATTTTCAGGCATACGCGCTTGCGTTGCATCCGTCAATTCCGTATCGGTAATTTGAAGAATTTTTACGCCTTTATTGGTAGGCACTTCCAAGGTGAAGTCTACCAACGCCGAAGCATCAGCAACGGGAGCAAGCTTAAAGGTGAGCGTCGAGAAGTCCGCCGAAGCCGTAAGCGAGTAATCGGTGACATAAGATTTAACGCCGTTTACTTCCAACGCGCTCGTTCTCAAGCTAATTCTCTTTTTGTCGCCAATCATAACCGACTTGATTTCAGCGTTGCCCGTTACCGTATAAACGCCCGTTTGCGCATCGTACGTTACCGAATAAGGAGAAACGTAACCCTCAACGTCGATAACGCTGGTAATTACTACGTCGTCGGCAATATACACTACGCTGTCGAGGTAGCTTTGCAAAATGTTTTCTTCGTTGGAGCCTTGTTCATAATCGGTATACGCGCGCGCCGATACATAATAAATACTTCTCGTATGGTCCTCTACTTCATAGCCGCCATATACGATATATACTTCATCGCCGTCCGTAATCTTAATATAACCAATGCCGAAGAATTCCGTGCAATAGTTTGCAGCTTCGAGGTTTACCAACGAACCGTAGTATTGATAATAACCATCGGCAGCCGCCGTATCTTTGTTTGCGAAACCGCTATTGATAACCTGAACGTAATCCGTGCCGTCAATCTTCGTACTGTCCGCAAGATACATTCTAAAATCGGTATTTGCCAACAAGGATCTAGGCACAATGTACGTACCCGTTTCCACGTTTGCTTCGCCGTATTCCGCAATCAAGCGATCGTAATCCGCTTTATCAATGTGCGTTTCAAAACGGATACCCGTGGGCGTCTTTAATCTAACCGACGCGCCCTCTTCCGTGTTAAAGCCTACCGTTTCTACCGTCAAAGTGGTATCGCGTAATATCTTAAGCGTCGTGCCAGCCGCATACGTAACCCCTCTCGCCGAGAAGTTTACCACTTTTCCAGGGATAGAACGTTCTGCCAAAAGCTCTGCAAAATAAACGTCGTCAACGATAAAAGGTACGTCGTCTTGCGAATAAACGGTGAACGTTTCAGAGCCTACTTCAATGTCTACCGTGAACGCTTTGCACCAAACGCCGTTGATCATCTTAAACGCCAATCTAGGAAGATAATTCCCAACAAAAGGTGTACCTTCTTCAATGGTAAGAATATCGCCGTCTTTAAGGTTGGGGATATCTACGCGCAACCAACAGTTATTCGCCCACGAATATACGTTAGCGCCAGAAACGTTGGTCAATCTCGTGCCATTCAGCTTGATATAATAACCCGTCGTACTCAAATGCGAAACCGTGTCCGAAGGGATACTTGTAAAGTTGCTAAAACTAAACAACGTTGCGCCGTTTTCATTGTTCCAGAAACTAAATCCAGTAAAATCGCAGTTAGGCGTTCCCAAGTCAGGGAGCGAGGGACCATTTCCCTCAACGTACCCGTCGGGCATTTCCGTCTGCCACTTATTCGTCTCAAAGTTCAAATAGAACGTAACCGCTTTGAATGTGAAGGTCTGTCCGTTGTAAACAACCGTTGCACCCTCTTTAATTGCAATCGTCGGATGCGAATAGCCGTTGTATCCAGCAACGAGCTTCGAGCTGGACGGAGTGTACGTAAACCAAAGCGAATGTTCCAAATAGAACTTAACGTCGATAACAAGGTCTTTGATATCCTTACCGTTGTAAGTGATACCCGAATAGCTGGTAGGTACAGCCGCTTGTTCCCAAGCGTTGGTGTCGAATTGCGCAATGAAGAACCCATTGCCATCATTGTTGAATACCTCGTGTACGCCAACAAAATTCAATTTATTGCTTTCCGCTACCCCCAATTGCCAGAAACCGTAATTGTAAACCAACGTCGTTTCAGGCAAATAATGTCCATCATAGAAAGGCGTACCCTCTACGATTTCAATGGTAGGATATTGATAACCGTTGCTTGCTACAAGCGCCGCCGTAGGTACGGAGAATGCAACGTAGCCAAGCTGTGCATTCAATCGATACCCGTCGTCTTCTTGATACAATTCATAGAAAGATTTACCGTTCAAGGTAATGGACGTAGAGGTTGTATTTTCCGTTGCCGCAAGGTTGGTCGAATTGGCGTCCATCTCCCAGTCAGCAACAATCGTATAACCATAATCGGTATTTTTAATAACCGCGGTGTTTTGCGTTTCATGGTTCCAGCCCCACGCACCGATCATACTATCCGTAGCCTCGCCAAAAGTCGGGGTGCCATAGGGCTCGAAAATTCCCCAACGCGAACCATCGCATTTCAAGCAAATATCTTCCGTAATTTCATAACGATTCGTATCCGAACCGCCGATATTAAACGTGGTACCAGCAGGTATACTTATGATTGTGCCTTTCGCAGGCTTTGTTGCCAAACGGAGAACGATACCGCCCTCTCCGCCAATCCAGTTAGGACAATAGAACTTAACATTGTTCGTGTCTACGGGTTGACCGTTAAGCGTCATCATAGCAAGCAACTCGCTGAAATCCGCGTCCAAATTACCGTTTCCGCCAATGCCGCCGTTAAACTGCAAGAAGGTACAATACGCGCCGTCATACTCATAGTTATTCCACAACAAATGAATTTCACGCAACTGCACTGGAACGGTCTCTACATGCTCATAGGGCGCCCATGTCGTACCGTCAAATTGCAAATAAACGTTTTCCGCAATTTCATAAACGTTGGTATCCGTACCACCAATGGTAAACGTTGCGCCTGCAGGCAAAATCATTTTCGCGCCCGCTGCAGGGTTCGCTGCCAAACGAAGAACGATACCGCCGCTTGCACCAATCCAGTTGGGACAATAGAACTTAACGTTGCTTTCGGTCACAGGTTTACCGCCAATCGTCATCTTAGCAATCAAATCGCTAAAGTTTGCGTCCAAATTACCATTTCCGCTAATGCCGCCATCAAACTGCAAGAAATTGCAATATGCGTTATCGTACGAATAGTTATTCCAAATGAAATGCACTTCTCTAAAGGTTACAGGAACCGTATTCACCGAGGGTTGCCCCGCATTGGCTTTCAAAGTAACCTTAACGCTATCAATATAATATGCAGTAGCGCCGCTCTTTACACGCATACCAACCGTAATGTTGGACAAATAACCGTTTGCGTCCGTCATATCCGCTATGGAGTTTGCGTTCAAGGGAATATCGCACCACGTAGAAGCATCGTACGCACCTACGCCATACAAAATTTGCGTAGGTTGCGTTCTAAATTCGTCCGCCGCCGTATAGCCAGGAGAATACATTCTCACCACAACGCTTTCTACGTTTGCAGCCAAAATGTTAGACGCGCTAAAATCAAGCGTTGCATACGCTACGCCCGAAGTTGTCATAATTTTTAATACGGCGCCTTCATAACCTGCAGGCAGACCTTCCGCCGCACCGTCCACGTATTCAAACGGCACCGCGCCGTTATACATACTTACAGAAAATTGACCATTGTTTGTAAAGTCAGCCTGCAAAGCCGCGGTATCGGCTTTTACGCTTTTTGTCGGCGAAAAAGCAAATACGCCGCCAAACAACAAACAAACCGCAGTCAACATCGTTGTAACAATAAGCAACAATTTTTTAGTCATTACTCTCATTTTCTATCCTCCTGTCAGTATTCAAGTCCGCCCCAAGGGTCGTCCTCATAATTATCACCACTTGCCGTAACAACGTCCAAATGGTTGAAATATATTATTTCCATTTCAACGTTTTCATATTGCCTTAGCATGCGTTCTCCTTTGAAAAATTTTTACCTATATTTCTTGACCTTTTATCAAACGATAATGTCACATTATAATTCTAACAAATAATATGATAGAATTCAATAAAATTTTTTGAATAAAAATATAAATAATTTGACCTCTTATTTCGCATGAAAG
>JAZOVQ010000008.1:0-14973 GCA_045658805.1 Candidatus Scatosoma sp. | reverse complement strand
CCATTCTTGGCAAACACGGCGGACAGCTCGGTACGACGGGTAGCGTATCTTACAACTTCGAAAACAAGGGTTATATCGTTATCGAAAGAACGGTAGAACTCGACGAAGATACGATCACGGAATATGCGTTGGAAGCAGGCGCGGACGACGTAGTTGCAAGCGACGACGTATACGAAATTTTCACCTCTCCCGAAACCTTCTCCGACGTGAGAAAATATTTGGAAGAAAAGAATGCAGAGCTCGTTGCTGCAGCGCCTAAGGGCCGCCGTAACGACGAAGAGGAAGACAAAATTAAGTTTGTGCAAGCAGAAATCGCAATGATTGCACAAAACAAAATTACCCTTCCTGAAGACAAAGTTGCTACGTTTGAAAAGATGTTGGACGCGCTTGAAGAACACGACGACGTTCAAAACGTTTACCACAACGTAGATTTGCCTTACGACGAAGAAGAATAACGCTTATAAATCGGGTATGGTTTTCCATGCTCGATTTTTTCTTTTTAAGGATATAAAAAGTGCCGTAGCTTGCAAAATGGGGCAGGCAGGGGCGTAATGAGCGAAAAAAAAGGGTAAAAAATGCAAAAATCGCCATAAAGCAAACGCAAATGCGAAAAAAGCTAAAAAAAGTTGCAAAAAAATCCAAGTTTTTTAGCCCAAACCCTTGACCGAATTGATTAGATATGTTATAATACTACTTGTAGAAGTAGGATTTTACTGTTTTGTAGGTAAACTCACGTTGATTCGATACCTGCTTACGGGCAATGATAGCACGTATCGTCAGCTTCTCAAAACTTCAAAAATCATAAACAAAACAAGTTTATACCCAACAGGGCAAAAAAACGAGGTGTAAAATGAAACACGAAACTTCCAAAATCGATGCATTGTATCAATGGCTTTCTTACGACATGCAAAGAATGAAGGCTGAGCTTGTAAAAGAGCTTAAACTTTCTTCTATGCAAGTGGGCTCTTTGTATCAAGAGTTGAAGAGCGATAAAGACAAATCGTCCTCGGCGCTTGCGCAAGAAATCCGTTTCAGCTACAAGCAAAATCAAACGATTTATGATGGCTTGGCAGCGATGCTTACGCAAGAGGTGGGCGATAGACTCAACTCGATGGAAGAAAAGATTTCTGGTTTGGAACAAATTCAAACGATTCTCAACGAAATCGGCGAAATCAAGTACAGCTATATGCAATTGCAAGCTGCTTACGAAGGTTTGACGTCTATCGTTTCGGGTGAAGTCGTATCCAAATTGGACGCTTTGACCGAGAAGCAAAACGTTCTCGATCAAATCGAAAATATGCTCAGCGAGCTCAATGCAAAACTCGCTGACGGTTTCATGCCCTCGGAAGAAGAATATAAGAAAATTGCGGAATCCGTTTCCGAATCGCTCGCAGCACAAAACCGTCAAGTTTTGGATGCAGTTGCAGCTATTCCCGTAGCGGAGAACGTTGACTATTGCCGTATCGTTGAAGAAGTAGGCGACAAGATGCTTGATATCCTCAACGAAATTAGAGCACAAGAAAAACCCGTAGAAGCTGCTGAAGCAATTGATTATGATAGAATTATTTGCGGCGCAGCGGAAAAGGTTATCGAATCGATGCCTTATCCTGAAAAAATTGATTACAGCCGTATCGAAGAATGTATCGCTAACGCGGTTGCGGCAAAAGCTCCCGCAATTGATTACGATCGTCTTGCTGACGTTGTTATCGCTAAAATGGCTGCAAGCACCGAACAAACCTACGACGTAGTTATCGACGACAACGGTTTGGATCAAATTGCTGAAAAAGTTGCAACCAAACTTAACCTTGAAAAGATTTTGGAAGAAAAAGACGCTACATACGACCTCGTTATCGATCAAGACGGTATCAACGCAATTGCGAAAGGCGTATCCGAAGAACTTTGCAAAAACTGCGCGCCTTGCGAAGCAGTAGAAGTTGTGGAAGCTGAAGAAATTGTTGTAGCTGAAGCTGTGGAAGCTCCCGCTGAAGAAGTGGTTGAAGAAGTTGTAGAAGCTCCCGCTGAAGAAGTGGTTGAAGAAGCGCCTGCACAAGAAGAACTTGCTGTTGCGGCTGTTTCCGAATTCCAAGAAATGGGTGATGAACTTATCGACGCTGAAACGGGTTTGGTTATTCGTTTGAAAAAGAGCTTCACGGCTAAAATGAAGCAAAGCGAAGAAAAGGTAAAAGAATATTACAGCGACCTTAAGAACGAATTGACTTCCTATAAGAAGATTAATTCTAACGTTAGCTGGCATGGCGATAGATTCAACTTTGGCCGTGACACCGTTGCAAAGATTAACATTTGCGGTAAGACGTTGTGCTTCTACCTTGCATTGGATCCCAACGATCCCGAATACAAGTCGACCATTTACCACCAGAAAGATGTAGGCGGTCAAAAAGCTTACGAAAGCACGCCTTTCATGGTTAAGGTTAAGAGCGACGCTGCAGCTAAAAAAGCGCTTCGCCTCGTTGGTTATCTTGCTGAAAAACTTGGTACGGAAAAGGACGAAGCTTTCGAATCCGTAAACTATAAGGAGGAATTCGCATACGAATCCACCAAACAGCTTTACGATGCAGGCTTCATTAAAGCAACGAAAGAAAAGAAAGTTGACTTGAACTTCTAACATTACAAAAGACACATACGAATAAACAAGAAAGAGAGCTGATAATCCATAATTTTCGGCTCTCTATTTTATAGGCGAAAAATCGCTAAGGAGACTTTCAAAACGTGAAAGAAACAAGACAGGATAAAAACGTAAAAGAGGGTAAAAAATCCTCAAACCGACGTTTTACCAAAGAAAAGAGCCCGATGGGGACGTCTTTTGACGCTAAAACAATTGATTTTTCAATGCCAGCGTCTAAGCCGACAAAGCAACGCACACCTCGACGTGATAGCGAAAACAGCGTGGAAAAACGCCGTAACGTTGGAAAGAAAGCGAGTGCGCCGCAGGCAAAAGGCGAAAAGGTAAAGAAGAATAAAAAAGAGAACGTAGAAAAGAATTCTTCTATCCTTGAAAAGCCCAAAAAGCGTATCAGCGCACCTCGCAATTCGGTAAAGGGTGCGGAATTTACCATAGCGGAAGACGTGAAGCCTATCCTGCCAGAAAAGAAAAATAAAGAGAAAAACACTAAAAAACAAAAAAAGGTAAAAATTATCTTTCTCGGCGGTGTAGGTGAGATAGGCAAAAATATGACGGCAATCGAATATGGTAATGATATCATTATCATAGACGCAGGATTGACTTTCCCTAACAGCGAAGATATGCCAGGGATTGACTCGGTTGTGCCTGATATTACCTATTTGTCGCAAAATAAGGACAAAATTCGCGGCGTATTGCTCACGCACGGACACGAGGACCATATCGGCGGTATTCCTTATTTAATGAAGGAATTAAATACAAACACGCTTATTTACGGCACGAAACTGACGTTGATGCTTGCGGATAATAAATTGCAGGAGCATCGCATTTCTAACGTAATGAGCCACGTTGTTAAAGCGGGTGAACGAGTGAAGCTTGGGGCGTTTGAAGTGGAATTTATCAACGTAAACCATTCCATTTCGGGCGCGTGCGCATTGGCTATTCGTACCCCCAACGGCTTAATTTATCACAGCGGTGATTTTAAAATTGACCTTACGCCCGTTGCAGGCGAGCCTATTGATTTGAAACGCATTGCCGAGCTTGGCAAGGAAGGCGTATTGTTGTATATGAGCGAATCGACAAATATCGAACGCCCTGGATATACGATGAGCGAAACGGTTGTCGGCACAACGCTTGATCATCTTTTCTCTGAAAATATGCATCGCAGAATTATCATTGCCACCTTTGCGTCCAATGTGCATCGTTTGCAACAAATTATTGATTTGGCGGTAAAATATCGTAGAAAAGTGGCGTTGTCGGGACGCAGTATGTTCAAGGTAGTGGAAGCGGCTGTCAAAATTGGTGAACTTAAAATTCCGGAAGGAGTTTTAATAGACATTGAAAAATGTAAAAATCTTTTCGACGGCGAACTTCTTATCGTATCTACGGGCACGCAAGGCGAACCCATGTCCGCGTTGACGCGTATGGCGATGGGAGAATTTAACCGCGTAACGGTTGGGGAAAACGATACCATTATCATTTCGGCAAATCCCATTCCCGGCAACGAAAAAATGGTATATCGCGTTATCAACAATTTGTATAAAAAGGGCGCGAGAGTGGTTTACGAAAGCTTGGAAAAAATCCACGTTTCGGGACACGCTTGTCAAGAAGAACACAAAATTTTGCATACCTTGTTAAAACCTAAATTTTTCATTCCCGTACACGGCGAATATCGCCATTTGAAGCGCCATGCGCAGCTTGCGGAAGCGTTGGGAATGTCTGAACAAAATATCCTAATTACCGAGATTGGAAACTGTGTCGAATTGACGGAAAATTCCATTAAATTTGGCGATAACGTGCCAGCAGGTACGAGATTAATCGACGGGGAAGGGGTGGAAGACTACGGCAACAGCGAAGTGATGAAGGAGCGTTTGAAGATGTCGGCGGACGGTATTTTCACGGTTGCTTTGGCGGTAACGGGCAACTATGTAATCAATACGCCCGTTATCGAATCGCACGGCTGTGTTTTTGCGAAAGACATGGAAACGGAAATGCAAAACGTAGTGGAACAAGCTGTTGAAAAATACGATTATTCGTATGGCAACAAAGACGAATTGGCATTGTTTATTAAAAAATCCTTAAAAAATTATTTTTATAAAAAGACAAAGCAAGCGCCTTTGATTGTTGTTTCAATTGTAGACGTTTGATAAAATAACGGAAGAAAAGACATGAAATATACGGCTTCTTTGGTAAAATTAAATATTGACGAACGCATTGCAAAATTGCGCGCGGAAGCGTTGGAGCGCGGCATTCCCGTTGCGGACGACGAAACCTTGCAATATTTGCTTTTGACCTTGCGTATCGCAAAGCCCAAACGCATTTTGGAAATTGGCACAGCGGTGGGGTTATCTTCTACTGCAATGCTTTTCGAATGTCCTGAAGCTCGTTTGACGACGATGGAATTGGAAGAGGAACGCTATTTGGAAGCGAAGAAAAATTTTGCGGATTTTGGTGTTTCTGACCGCGTCAACGCGTACCTGGGTGACGCGGGCGAGATTTTGGCGATGATGGATGGGGAGTTTGATTTCGTCTTTTTGGACGGACCAAAGGCGCAATATGAAAAATATTTATTCGATTTAAAGCGGCTTATGAGAAAGGGCGCAGTGCTGTTTGCCGACGACGTTTTGTTGTATGGTTGGGTGAGCGGTGCGGAGCCTACCCCGCAAAAGCGACATTCAATCGTGGATAAAATTCGTTCGTATTTGGACGTAGTAACCAACGATCCCGAATTGCTGACGTCCGTTCTCGATATTGGGGACGGGGTTGCGTTGTCGGTGTATAACGGCAAGGAAAATTAAGGACACAAGAGAGGAAAGGCATGAAAACGGAACTTTTAGCCCCCGCGGGCAGTTATTCAAAAATGCTTACGGCGTTGCACTTTGGCGCGGATGCGGTGTACGTCGGCGGTAAAAATTTTTCCTTGCGTACGTTTGCGGATAATTTCACCGCGGACGAATTGAAGTCGGCGGTTGCCTACGCGCACGCTTTAGGTAAAAAAGTGTACGTAACGGCAAATATTTTTGCAAAAAATGCTGATTTTGCTATGCTTACGGATTATTTCAAATATTTATCGGAAATTGGTGCGGATGCGGCAATTATCAGTGACCCTGGTGTGGTTTACGTTGCCAAAAAAGCAGCGCCTAATCTTCAAATTCACCTTTCCACGCAAGCGAACACCACTAACAAATATGCGGTGAAATTTTGGCAAGAGCAAGGCGTTTCTCGTGTGATTTTAGCGAGAGAACTTTCTTTGAAAGAGATTGCGGAAATTCATGATTTTGTACCTGAAACGGAGTTGGAAGCGTTTGTGCACGGTGCGATGTGCATTTCGTACAGCGGCCGCTGTTTGCTTTCCGATTATTTGGACGGACGCTCGTCCAATCGTGGTGCGTGCGTGCAGTCCTGCCGTTGGCGTTATGAGGTGCGCGCGTTGAATGCGACCAATGGAAAATCGGAATGGTTACCCATTGAACAAGACGAAAAAGGCGCCTTTATTTTTAACAGCAAAGACCTCAATATGTTGTCGCATTTACACGAAATGGAGGGGGCAGGTATCAGTTCATTTAAAATTGAAGGCAGAATGAAGAGTGGATATTACCTCGCAACCGTTATCAATGCCTATCGAAGATTGATGAACGGCGAACCGCTTTCGCTGTGCCAAACGGAGCTTGCAAACGTGGCGCATAGAGAATACACTGAGGCGTATGCGATGGGTAAAAACCCTCAAACGGTGAACTATGAGGATAGCCAATCGAAAGGGGATTGCGTTTACGTTGCCGACGTTTTGGGTAGCGACGGGCAGTTTGTATATGCGCAAATGCGTAACCGCTTTAAGACGGGGGACGAGCTGGAAGTGCTTTCGCCCGATGGCAACTTCACTAAGCGTTTTATCGTGAATGAAATGTACGATTCGCAAGGCGAAAAAACGGAGGATGCAAAACTTGTTTGCCAGAAATATAAAATTAAATGTGATTTACCCTTGAAACAAGGGGATTATCTTCGTCGCAAGGTGTAACGCAAGCAAAAAAATAAGGCTTACGAGAACAAATTTCGTAAGCTTTAATTTTTTTATAAAAAATTAATATTCTGCTATTGACTATCTTGAAAAAAACGGGTATAATAAAAGTAGCAAAAAATAGGAACCATGGATATGAAGAAAATTCTTTTAATTGCAACGGGCGGCACAATTGCATCACAAACCAGTGAAACGGGGCTTATCCCTGGTCTGGGCGCGGAAAAGCTTTTAAAATGCGTACCCGAAGTGTATGATATTTGCCAGCCGAGCGCTATTCAAGTGTACAATATAGACAGCACAAACGTAACGCCGCAACATTGGATTTTGTTGGCGACGGCTATTCGTGATCATTATGATGAATATGACGGATTTGTTATTTGTCACGGCACGGATACAATGTCGTATACGGCGGCAATGCTTTCTTATATGATACAGCATTCGCCTAAACCTATCGTTTTGACGGGCTCGCAACAGCCCATCGACAAAGAGGATACGGACGGAAGAATTAATCTTCGCGACAGCTTTTTATATGCGGCATCCGATGCTGCGTCCGACGTGGTAATCGTATTCCAGGGCAAAGTAATTGCAGGTACGAGAGCGAAAAAAGTGCGCACGAAAAGCTTTAATGCATTCACGAGTGTTGATTTGCCCAATTTGGGGGTTATTCGTGACGGTAAGGTTATACAATACATTCCCTCGCCGAAGCAGTCCGCCCCTGAATTTTTCTTAGATATTAATGCCAACGTTGGGCTTCTCACGTTAACGCCTGGCGTAAAGGGTGAAATTATCGACGAATATTTCCGCTTATACGACGCCGTTGTGTTGTCGGGCTATGGCACGGGCGGTATTCCTGAAGGGGAATATTATGGCTTTTACGAACGAATTGCCAAGTGGGAAGGCAAGGGAAAAACGTTGGTTATCACAACGCAGGTACAGCAAGAAGGCAGCGATATGGACGTATACCAAGTGGGCAGAGGTTTGAAAAAGCGTTTTGACCTCTTGGAAAGCTATGCGATGACGTACGAAAGTATCATAACCAAATTGATGTGGATTTTGGCACAAACCAAAGAGGACGATAAGGTAAGAGAATTGTTCTATAAAAACATCAATTATGACCTTATTGGCTAAAATGAAAGGGGCAGGTACGAGATGAACGAAATAACAACCTTTGACCAATTGCAATATGAACGTCCTGATTTTGAGGGATTAAAGGCTTTTTATAAAACGTTGACGGAGCGTGTTAAAAATGCAAAAAACTATGCGGAGATAAGACAATGTCTTATGGATGAGGACGAATATTCTTCGCACGTCAACACAATGGGGACTATTGCGGCTATTCGCCATACCATTGATACGTCGGACGTTTTTTACGAGAAAGAAGAAGAATATTACAATATGCAGTATCCCGAAGCCTTGCCTTTTATCCAAGCGTTTAACGAAAGCCTTCTTTCTTCGCCTTTTAAAAAGGATATTGACGAGGAATTTGGCACACAGTTTTTAAAGGCGATTAAGCTTGGTTTTGATAGCTTTTGTGAAAAAAACATTCCGCTTATGCAAGAGCAAAGCGAGTTGACCAATCGTTATCAAAAGCTCATTGCATCCTGCAAAATTCCCTTTAACGGTGAGGAATGCAATTTATTTGGAATTATGAAATATTTTTCGCATGCTGATCGCAAAGTGCGTAAAGAAGCGGCGGAAAAGTATGAGGAATTTTTCAAGAAAAACGACAAAGAAATGGGCGAAATTTTTGACCGCTTGGTAAAAATTCGCCATCAAATGGGCGTAAATATGGGCTTTGAAAACTATATTCCGCTTGGATATATGGAGCAAGGCCGATTGGATTATGACCAAAAGGACGTGGCGGCATTCCGCGCGCAGGTTTTGGAAGAAATCGTTCCGTTTTGTCAAAAAATTTACGAGGCGCAAGCGAAGCGTATCGGCGTAGACAAAGTGCATTTTTATGATGAACAGCATATTTTTGCAGACGGAAACGCTGTGCCTATCGGGGATAGAGCGTATCTTGTTGAACAGGCGCAAAAAATGTATCACGATATGAGCAAGGACACGGGCGAGTTTATTGATTTCATGATTAAGCACCAGCTTATGGACCTTGACAATAAACCCAATAAAGCGGCTACGGGCTACATGACGGTGCTTAGCGATTATCGCGCGCCTTTCGTGTATTCCTGCTTTAATGGCACTACGGGCGACGTGGACGTGTTAACGCACGAAATGGGACATGCTTTTGCTGGGTATGCGGCGATGCGTGCGCAAACCTTGCAGGCGTTGTGGAGTGAGCCGACGGATATTGCGGAAATTCATTCGATGGCAATGGAACAATTTGCGTATCCGTACGCCGAGCTTTTCTTTGGGGATAAAGCGGAGAAATACCGCTTTCAACATTTGCAAGAAGCCATAACCTTTGTACCGTTTGGCGTTGCCGTAGACGAATTTCAACATATTGTATACGAAAATCCAGACTTAACGCCTGCGGAGCGTACGGCGGCTTGGAAAACGCTGGAAAAGAAATATATGCCGTGGAGAGAGTATGGCGACAGCCTGCCTTTCTTTGAAAGTGGCGGCTGGTGGTATCATAAACTGCACATTTTCCATTATCCGTTCTATTATATCAATTACACGTTGACGACGATGGGCGCAATGGAATTTAAGAAGAAAGCGGCGATAGATAAAGCTGCGTGCTGGAAAGATTATTTGACGTTGTGCAAGCTTGGCGGTTCGTTGGGGTATTTGGATACTCTTCATGCTGCAAATCTTGCCGTACCCTTTGAAAAGGGTGGGGTAAAGCGCGCGGTTTCGTACGCTTTGGATATTTTAAATAAACAAATCGAGGAGTGAAGATATGCGTAAATCTCAATTACAAAAATATGCTAAATTGTTGGCGAGAGTTGGTTTGAACGTAAAGAAAGGCCAATCGGTGTTCATTGAAGCGGCGCTCGACCAGCCCGAATTCGTGACGATGGTCGTAGAGGAATGCTACAAGGCAGGCGCAAGCGAAGTGTACGTGGACTGGAGCCACCAACCTGCGCAAAAGTTGAATTATACCTATCGTTCTTTGGATTCGCTTTCCAAACTTAGCCCTTGGGTTAAAGCTAAATGGGAATTTAAAGCGCAAAATTATTCCTGCCGACTTTGGATTGAATCGGAAGATCCCGACGGAATGAGCGGCGTTGATCAAAAGAAAATGAGCGAATCTCGCCGCGCGTTGTTCCCTCAAATTAAGCCTTTCCGTTTGGCGCTTGAAAATAGACATCAATGGTGTATTGCGGCTGTGCCTGGCAAGGCGTGGGCGAAAAAAGTGTTCCCTAACCTTAGCGAAAGCAAAGCGGTGGAAGAAATGTGGAAAGTTATTTTACACACCGCGCGCGCGGACGGTAAAAACCCCGTAAAGGCATGGAAAGAACACAACGCTGATTTGGATGCGCGTAGTTCGTATTTAAACGGACTTGGTTTGCAATATCTTGAATATAAGAGTGCAAACGGGACGGATTTCAAGGTGGAATTGTTGGAAGACGGCATTTTCTGCGGCGGCAAGGAAAAGACGCTTAAGGGCAGAATTTTTAACCCCAACATTCCTACGGAAGAAGTATTCACTTCGCCTAAGGCAGGCGCAGCGGAAGGTATCGTATATTCCTCCAAACCGCTTTCGTATATGGGGCAGCTTATCGAAAACTTCTCTATGCGCTTTGAAAACGGAAAAATCGTTGAAGTGAAAGCGGAAAAAGGGGAAGCCTTGTTAAAAGAAATGGTATCCATGGACGAGGGCGCAGGTATGCTTGGCGAATGCGCATTGATTCCTTACGATTCGCCTATTAATGAATCGGGCGTGCTTTTCTATAACACTTTGTTTGACGAAAATGCAAGCTGTCACTTTGCGGTGGGGCATGGCTTTAACGAATGCTTGAAAGGTTATGAAAAATATACGGATGCCGAATGTAAACAACGCGGTATCAACGACAGTATGATTCACGTGGATTTCATGATCGGTACAAAAGATATGTCCATTGTTGGTATCACGAGATCGGGCGAAAGAGTGCAAATTTTTAAAGACGGCACTTGGGCATTTTAATAGAATGAGGTAAATTATGACGAAGATAGACGTTTTTTCGGGCTTTTTAGGCGCAGGCAAAACGACGCTTATCAAAAAATTGATTAAGGAAGCGTATGCAGGCGAAAAGGTCGTTTTGATAGAAAACGAATTTGGTGAAATCGGTATTGACGGCGGTTTTTTACAGGATGCTGGCATTAACGTTACTGAAATGAACTCAGGGTGTATTTGCTGTTCGCTTGTTGGCGATTTTTCTAAGGCGTTGAAGCAAGTGACGGCGACGTACGCGCCTGAACGTATCGTAATCGAACCCTCGGGGGTTGGTAAGCTTTCGGACGTTATCAAAGCGGTTGCTTCCGCACAATTACCCGATGCGCAATTGAATGCGTTTTGTACGGTAGTAGACGCGTCTAAATGCAAAATGTACATGAAGAATTTTGGCGAGTTTTTCAACGACCAAGTGGAAAATGCAAGCTGTATTATTTTGTCGCACACCGATAAGGCGTCCGAAGAAAAGTTGGCTACGGCGGTTGCGTTGTTGCGTGAGAAAAATTCCTCGGCGGTTATGGTAACGGCGGCTTGGGATTCGCTGGATGGTAAAGCAATTTTGGCGGCAATGGAGCAAAAGGATTCTTTACAAGCAGAGCTTGCTCGTCTTGAAGAAGAAATCCACCACCACGAACACCACCACGAACACGAGTGTGACGATCCCGATTGTTGCTGTCACGAACATCATGAACATCACCACGGGCACCACCATGAGCACCACCACGAACACGAGTGTGACGATCCCGATTGTTGCTGCCACGAACATCATGAACATCACCATGAACACCACCACGGGCACCACCACGAACACGAGTGTGACGATCCCGATTGTTGCTGTCACGAACACCATGAACATCATCACGAACACCACCATGGGCACGTTCATCACGGACATGGGTGCCACGAACATCATCACCATGGGCATCATCACGCCGACGAAGTGTTTACCAGTTGGGGGTTTGAAACGACGAAAAAATACACGAAAGACGGCTTATTGAAAGCATTGTCGGCAATTGGCGACGAGGAAAAATACGGCGCTGTATTACGTGCGAAAGGTATCGTTGCAGGGGAGGGCGCATGGTTGCATTTCGACTATGTCCCTGGTGAACCTGACGTACGCGAGGGTAGCGCAGGGGTAACCGGTAGATTGTGCGTTATCGGTTGCAACCTCAACGAAATGGCGCTTTTTGACCTTTTCAACTAAACGTTCAATTTAAAAGGAAAAGAAAAATATGAAAAAACAACTTCCTACGGAAACGCCCGTATATATGTTCCTTGGTTTTTTGGAATCGGGTAAAACAAAATTTATACAAGAAACGTTAGAAGATCCCCGTTTTGCCACGGGCGAAAAAACTTTGCTCTTGGTTATGGAAGAGGGCGAAGAGGAATACGAAACGATTAAATTTTCCAATGCCGAAAGCGTGGATTTGGTGGTATTGGAAAGCAAAGACGAGCTTACGGAAGAGTATTTGTCCGAGCTTCAATTGAAGTATGGCGCAGAGCGTATCGTTGTGGAATACAACGGTATGTGGGAGCTTGAAGGTTTCTTCAACGCTATGCCCGAAGGCTGGATGATCAATCAATTGATGACCTTTTTCGATTCTAATACTTTCGTAAACTACAACGCAAATATGCGTCAGTTGGTTTTTGACAAAATTCGCGATACGCAATTGGTTGTATTCAATCGTTTTGACGATACGATGGATAAAATGGAATTTCATAAAATTGTCCGCGGGATAAGCCGTCGCGCGGATATCGTATACGAACACGCGGACGGACGTGCGGATTTCGACGATATCGAAGATCCGTTGCCTTTTGATATCAATGCGCCCGTTATTGAAATTGCGGATAAAGATTACGCCTTTTTCTATCGTGATTTGACGGAGAATTTGGAAGCATATATCGGTAAAACGGTTAAATTTAAAGGTATCGTTGCAACGGATAAGCGACTTGAGCCTACCGACGTAGTGGTGGGTAGACACGTAATGACTTGTTGCGAGGATGATATTCAATATTGCGGTGTTGCGTGCGTGTTGCCCGAAGTTATGGGGTTGAAAACGCGCGATTGGATTAGTGTAACGGCGAAGATTGATTTTTGTAAGCATCGCATTTATAAAGGTAAGGGCCCCGTTTTGGTTGCGGAAAAGGTAATTGTATGCGAGCCGTTGGAAGAACAAGTGGCAACGTTCTATTGATAACTGCTTTTGATAGGTTATCTTGATATGGTTGCGCGCTTAAACGCGGTTGATTTTTAATAAAACCACATAAAAGGAAAACCCCCTCTCGGAACACACCGAGAGGGGGGGTATTTGCTCGTCAGCCTATTGCGATATTGCAACAGACCAACGAAAGAGGGGCGATATTAAACAACGCCGTGCGCCATCATCGCTTCAGCAACTTTTTCAAAGCCTGCGATATTTGCGCCCATTACGTAGTCACCTTCAAAGCCGTATTTTTTAGCTGCCTTGTCAATGTTGTGGTAAATGTTGATCATAATCGTCTTCAATTTAGCGTCAACTTCTTCCGCGGACCAGAACAATCTACCAGAGGATTGAGCCATTTCCAATGCGGAGGTAGCGACGCCGCCTGCGTTTCCCGGTTTTGCAGGCAAGTAAATAACGTTTTCTGCTTTTTGGAATTCAGCAATAGCCGAAAGAGTAGAGGGCATGTTCGCGCCTTCCGCAACGTACTTCACGCCGTTCTTTACGAGGATAGCCGCGTCGTCGCCGTCAATTTCGTTTTGCGTAGCGCAGGGCAACGCAACGTCGCAGGGGATAGTCCAAATACCTTTGCAGCCCTCCGTATACGTCGAACCGGGCACTCTTGCAGCGTATTCCTTAATACGTGCGCGTTCAACTTCTTTAATTTGCTTAATAACGTCAAGGTTGATACCGTTAGGATCGTAGATATAGCCGTTGGAATCGTACATAGCAACAACTTTTGCGCCAAGTTCTTGCGCTTTTTGGCAAGCGTAGATAGCAACGTTACCGCTACCGGAAACTACGGTCACTTTATCCTTGAAGCTGTCGCCGCGAAGTCTCATAGCTTCCGCCGTAATGTACACAAGACCGTAACCCGTTGCTTCCTTTCTAACAAGCGAACCGCCGTAGGACAAGCCTCTGCCCGTCAATACGCCAACGTGTTCGTCACGGATTCTCTTATATTGACCGAAGAGATAACCAACTTCTCTTGCGCCAACGCCGATGTCGCCGGCAGGAACGTCGGTATCCGCACCGATATGGCGGAACAATTCCGTCATAAAGCTTTGGCAGAATGCCATAATTTCTCTATCCGATTTACCTTTGGGATCAAAATCCGAACCGCCTTTGCCGCCGCCGATAGGGAGGCCCGTAAGGCTGTTTTTCAAAATTTGTTCCAAGCCAAGGAATTTGATAACCGAAAGGTTAACGGAAGGGTGGAAACGAAGGCCGCCCTTGTAAGGACCGATTGCGCTGTTGAATTGTACACGATAACCTTTATTTACGTGCACAACGCCGTTATCGTCAACCCAAGGCACGCGGAACAAAATGGTGCGTTCGGGTTCGGTGAAGCGTTCCAAAAGAGCCGCTTTTTCATATTCGGGGTGCGCATTGATAACGGGTTCCAAAGTCAAAAGAATTTCGGTTGCCGCTTGGTGAAATTCCTTTTCACCAGGATTACGTTTTTTAAGGTCTTCTAACACTCTTTCTACGTAAGTCATAGTATATCTCCTAAATTTGAATTTTAAGTTTACGAACAATCGATATTTTCGATATGAATATATCTTATCATTTTTTTTATACATTTGCAAGGATTTAACGTAGAAAAATAAGAAAAAGTATAAAAAATAATTGCTTTTTTAGGGCAAAAGGAGTATAATAATAAAGCAAATTTATAAACACTATAAGTTTTCCTTATATTTCCTCGAAAACAAGCTTCCGTAGTTAAATGGATATAAGAGCGTTGCAAAGAGGGGCAATTATGAGTTCGCGCGAGGTGCCAAGCGCCGACGCCCTGAGCGAAGCGAAGATACTCGTCGGACGAGAATCGTCAAAAATCAAATAGGCTTCCGTAGTTAAATGGATATAACAGCCCCCTCCTAAGGGGCAATTATGAGTTCGATTCTCGTCGGGAGTACCAAAAAATCGGCAAGCTTCATAAAGAGGTCTTGTCGATTTTTTATTTGCATTCAAGCTTTGAGCGCAGGGCGATTTTTCCATTTCTTTC
>JAZOVQ010000007.1:0-32264 GCA_045658805.1 Candidatus Scatosoma sp. | reverse complement strand
AACCTTACGTTTTCCCTTGCTCGTTTACGATCAAGTAAACTCCCGTCGGGAAAGCCGCGGTTTCCTTGTCTTGCTTGCATTTGACGCATATACGACAAGCATAGCGCAACGTTGTGTCAACCTTACGTTTTCCCTTGCTCGTTTACGATCAAGTAAACTCCCGTCGGGAAAACTACGGTTATAAGTAGCGCAAAGGCTATATAAATCACTAAATTTACGAAAAACAAAGGGGCAGGTATGCGTTCACCGAAGAAATAAGCATGCGGGCCCCTTAAAAATAGGACGAAAAAATTATGAAAATTCGATTGTTGACAGGATCTTGTTACATTGCTGTTTTGGCGGCGTTTTTCTGCTTAAAGGTGTTGGTGCACGATTTCTTTTTCGACGCTTTAATTTATGCGTTTGCATTGATTGGCACCTTTGAAATGCTCCGTGCATTGAAAGACAAAACTACCAAAGCGGAAAAGGGCATCGTGTATGTGTTTGCCGCTGTTTGTGTGCCTGCGTGCGCATTGTGCGAGCAGTATTATGGGCAGGGCGCGCTGGTTGTTTGCGCTTGCCTTTTTGTGCTTGCGTTGGCATTGCTTTCCTTGCTAGTAATCAAGCACGAGGAAACTACGTTGGAAAGCTTGGGCTGTTCCTTGCTTGCTTCGGTGTATCCCACCTTCCTTTTGTGTCTTTTGGTGCTTACCAACCACGCAAATCCTAATTTGGAAATGGCGCTTTACGGCTTCGATTCGGACATTTTAATTTTGTTCATTTTCGTAATTTCGCCTTGCGCGGATTCTATCGCATACGTGTTTGGTAGATTTTTAAAGAAATATTTCCCCAAGAAAATGGCGCCTGCAATCAGCCCTAACAAAACGGTGATTGGCGGTATCGGCGGCTTGGTGGGCGGTATGCTCGGCGCGTTGATTTTGTATTTCATTTACAACGCAACGCTTGGCTTTGGATATTTGGCATTTGAAAAAATGTATCTTTGGTTGCCTGTATACCTTGGTATCGGCTTGGTTTCGTCGGTGGCAACGGCGTTTGGCGATTTGGTGGAAAGCTGTATCAAGCGCAAGCTTGACATTAAGGACATGGGCAAATTGATGCCTGGTCACGGCGGCGTGCTTGACCGTATCGACGGCACGTTGTTTGCGTGCGTAGTGGTTTACGGTGCATTCTTGCTTCTTGGTTTATTCGTTTAATTTTTACGAAAAAAGGATAAAATTGTATGAAAACGGTTTCGTTAATTGGTTCGACGGGGTCTATCGGCAGACAAGTTTGCGCCGTTGTCCGTCGGCATAGCGAAAAATTTAAGATAAAAAGCTTGGTTGCCAATTCCTCCGAAAGGGAATTTTTGGCGCAGGTCAACGAATTTAAACCCGAATACGCCGCCCTTGTCAACGAGGAAGCGGGAAAACGTATCGCAGGGCAAATCCCCGACGGGGTAAAATTCGGTTATGGGCAAAAGGCGGCGGAAGAAGCCATTGCCTATGGTGACGTTGCGTTTGTGGCGGCAACGGGCTTTGCAGGGCTTGCGTACAGCTTGAAAGCTATCGAGCTGAAAAAGCCTATCGCCCTTGCAAATAAAGAAACGCTGGTTTGCGGCGGCGAGCTGGTAATGAGCAAAATCAAGGGGGCAGGTATCGATTTAATGCCCGTTGACAGTGAACATTCCGCTTTGTGGCAGGCGCTTGGCATGCGTTTGGACGCACCTTTTAGACGATTGATTATTACGGCGAGCGGCGGTCCGTTTTATCATTATACAAAAGAACAGCTGGCGGCGGTTACGCCTGCGTCGGCGTTGAAACACCCCACTTGGCAAATGGGCGCGAAAATTACCATTGACAGTGCAACCTTGCTCAACAAGGGGTTTGAAGTGATTGAGGCGAAGTGGCTGTACGACACGCCGCTGTCTAAAATTCATACGATAGTGCAGCCTGAAAGCATTATCCATTCCATGGTGGAGTTTGACGATTGCGGTATTTTGGCGCAGCTTAGCTATCCCACGATGGAGTTGCCTATTCAGTTGGCGTTGACCTATCCCGACCGTTTGCATTGCGATTTAAAACCGATGGATTTTGAAACGCTTGGCGCTATTCGTTTTCTGCCGTTGGATAGAAAGAAATTCCCTTGTTACGATTTGGCTTTGACCAGCGCGGAGCTTGGGGACAATTATTCCTGCGCGTTAAACGGTGCGGGGGAAATTGCAGTCCACGCCTTTTTACAGGAGAAAATTCCGTTCTTGGGCATTGCGGACGTTATCGAATATGCGTTGGAAAAAACCGAGCGCATGAAACCCGACGGCTTTGAAACGTTGTTGACGACGGATATGCGCGCGCGCGCCATTGCAAAAGAATATATCGGTGAAAAATACGGAAGATAATCAAATTACAGCCGTGAAAAGCGGACGAGTCCGCAGGGAGAATATCAAAGCGAGGGTAAAAAGGATTGATTGCTGAAACAAATTTATTGATAGCAAGTGTTATTCGCAGTTTCGGCGGCGTGCTGTTGGCCATTTTAATTTTGCTTGCTATGGTCACGATACACGAATTTGGGCATTACGTCGCAGGGAAAATTTTAGGGTTTAAAATCAACGAATTTTCCGTCGGGTTTGGACCTGCTATTTTCAAAAAACGCAGTAAAAAAACGGGGGAGCTGTTTGCGCTTCGTATTATTCCGCTTGGCGGATATTGTGCGTTTGACGGCGAGGACGAGGGCGAAGAGCCTGAACAGCCGAAGCAGGACGAGGACGAACCGTTTGCCGAATTGTCGATTGCTGAACATAGTGGTGAAGCCAAGGTTGAGAAAGCTGTTTCTCAACCTAAAAATGAAAAAACGATAGGGACATGTACGAATTTAAATGTACAAACTTACAAAATTACTGAAAAAGGCGGTGCGCGTTTTACGGCAGAAAGCTTAACCGCTAAAGCGATTAGTTCCGTTTTTGTATGTGCCAATATGTCAAAAAAAGGCGATGCGGTCAAAGAAGAAACGGAAAAGCAAATTTCCTCAAAGAATACGTTACAAGAGGCATCTATGGCTTCAACGCCGCAGACGGAATATCCTGAACCGAAAGGAGTGCGATTTAACGATCAAGCGCCCTGGAAACGGATTATCGTATTGTTGGCAGGCGCAACGATGAATTATCTTTTGGCGCTGTTCCTTATTTTAATTATGTTTACCACAATCGGACGTCCCGTGTATCGGGTGCAGGTGGAATATCCCGAAGCGCCTTCGACGGCAACGACGGCGGTGGAAACGGAAACCGATTTGCAAAATGCATACTTGCAAACGGGGGATATTATTTTAGAAATTGACGGTAAGGACGTTTACCTTGTCACCGATTATATCGACATTTTGAACAACCGCAAGCAGGGCGACGAAATCCCTGTGACGGTTATGAGAAACGAGCAAGAAATGCAGGTGATTTTGGTGCTGAAAGCAGATACGGCGTTTGTCAATATGTCGGATACCAACGCTTTGCTGACGTCTATGGGCATATACAGCCTATCCACCGTCACCGAGCAACAAGGCTTTTTCTCGTCGATAGGGCATTCCTTTACCTATTCGCTGAAAATCGGCAGTACGGTATTGCGTTCGCTTGGCGAACTTTTGACGGGGAAAATGGGTTTGGAATCCATGGGCGGCCCCGTAACTACCATTAAAGTTACTTCGGAAGCGGCGTCCAGCAGTTTGCTTTCCTTCCTTAATATTGCGGCGTTTATCGGCGTCAACCTTGCCGTGTTTAACCTGCTTCCCATTCCTGCATTGGACGGCAGTAAGGTTATCTTTTGCATTATCGAATGGATTAGGCGGAAGCCCGTCAACCGCAACGTGGAAGCGATGATTCATTTTATCGGTATTATCTTCTTGTTTGGGTTTGCCATTTTCGTCGACCTGTTGCAATTGTGGGTATAAAAAAGATTTTTATAAAAAATTACGAGTGTCAAGTAAAAATGCTTGACACTTTGTTTTTTTACGTGTATAATAGCCTATGGAAAACGGATAGGAGGCGTAGAAATGAAAGACGATTTGCATTTTTTACGGCTTTGGGATCTGTATTCTCCCCTGTTGACGGCGACGCAACGCGAAATTACCGATTTGTATTTCAATTACGATTTATCGTTGGGTGAAATTGCCGAGCAAAAGGGTGTTTCCCGCCAAAGCGTGTCCGATTGTTTGCAAAAATGCCGAAAGCAATTGGAAAAATACGATGAAAAGCTTTGCTTTGACAAGCTGTTGACGGACGTTTCCGTTGAATATGCGGCGTATATGGCGACGGTAGAACGTTGGATAGATCAACAAAAGAAAGCTTTTCCCGACCATGCCGAAGGGCTGGCGGAGTTGGAGAAAACGCTTAACGACGTGCATAAACAATTCGGAGCGGAACTTCTCCGAACGGATATAGAATAAGGAGAAAACAATGGCTTTATTTGGTTCGTTATCCGAACGATTAAATCATATATTTTCCAAGCTGACCAAGCGAGGGAAGTTGACGGAGCTGGAAATTCGTACGGCGATGCGCGAAGTGCGTATTGCGTTGTTGGAGGCTGACGTTAACTTGAAGGTGGCTAAGCAATTTATTGCCGAAGTGTCCGAAAAGGCGGTTGGGCAAGAAATTTTGTCTTCCTTGAACCCTGCGCAGCAGGTTATTAAAATTGTCAATGAGGAATTGATTGCCTTGATGGGCGCGAAAAACGCGAAGCTTGAGGTTTCGCCCAAGCTCCCTACCGTTATTATGATGTGCGGTTTGCAGGGTGCAGGTAAAACTACGCTTTGCGGAAAGCTTGCGGTGCAATTGAAAAAGCAGGGCAAACGTCCGCTTTTGGTTGCAGGGGATATTTACCGCCCTGCGGCAATTACGCAATTGCAGGTCGTTGGTAAAAACGCGCAGGTAGAGGTTTTTGAAAAGGGTACGCAAAACCCTGTAAAAACGGCGAAACAGGCAATTGAATACGCGCGCTCAATGAATTACGATACCGTTGTTTTGGATACGGCGGGGCGCTTGCAAATTGACGACGCATTGATGAAAGAGCTGGAAAACATTAAAAAGGAAGTGGACGTAACCGAAACGTTGCTTGTCGTAGACGCTATGACGGGGCAGGAAGCGGTAAACGTTGCCGAAACCTTCAACGAACGTTTAGAGGTTACGGGGGTTATCTTGACCAAGCTTGACGGCGATACGCGCGGCGGTGCTTGTCTTTCCATTAAAGCGGTTACGGGCAAGCCTATCAAGTTTATCGGCGTAGGCGAAAAGCTGACCGACCTTGAACCTTTCTATCCCGATAGAATGGCATCTCGTATTTTGGGTATGGGCGACGTGTTGTCCTTGATTGAAAAGGCGCAGCAAGCCATTACCGAAGAAGACGCGAGAAAAATGCAGCAAAAAATGCTTGCCAACACCTTCACCTTAAACGATTATCTCGAACAATTTTCGATGATGAAGAAGATGGGCGGCGCGTCGGCAATGCTTTCGATGCTTCCCGGTGCAGGGAAACTCAAGGTAAACGAAGGGGATATCGACGAGAAGAAATTGGAAAGAACGAAAGCAATTATCCTTTCCATGACCAAGCAAGAACGTATCAATCCTTCCATTATCGACAGCAAGAGAAAACGCCGTATTGCGGCAGGCTCAGGCACGACGGTGCAGGACGTAAACCAATTGCTTAAGCAGTTTGAGCAAACAAAAATGTTAATGAAACAGCTCAAAGGCGGCAAGGGCAAAATGCGTTTGCCTTTCTAAAATAAGCGGGACACCGCAACAAAATAAACACGTTAAAATCGGCGCAAGCCGAAAAAAATAAGAAAAAAAATTTTAAGATACTTTGGAGGTATTTATTATGGTTAAAATGAGACTTTTCAGAATGGGCGACAAGAAGAACCCTATCTACCGTGTAGTTGTTGTAGACAGCAGAAAGGCTGCTACCGGCGAATACATTGATTGCGTTGGTCACTACAGACCTACCTGCGATCCCGTTGAATTGACGATCGACGTAGAAAAGGCAAAAGATTGGTTGGCAAAAGGCGTTCAACCCACGGAAACGGTTAAGAGCTTGCTCGTAAAGACTGGCGCTATGGAAAAATCCGCTAAGCTCAGCGCTGCTAAAACCAAAACCAAGAAATCCAAATAAGAAATGATTTTTGCCCTGACGGGCCTGGTACATCGTATTTGCGAAGTTTATAAGGCAAACTACGCTCTTTTAGACGGAGTTGCCTTGTATAAATAACACGCAAACGTAACGAAAAAAATCGCGGCGCAAGCGGAACGCGCGCCGCGGAAAAATCATTTTTTTAGGAGGCTGTGTATGTTGGAGCTTATCAAATACATCGTCGGTCAATTTGCAGAGGATAAAGAAAACGTAGAATACGTAGTCAATGAAAAGGACCGCGTAATTGAAGTGACGGTTATCCTTTCGCCCTCGGATATGGGTAAGGTTATCGGCAAGCAGGGTAAAATTGCAAAGGCTATGCGTACGATCGTGCGCGCGGCTACTCCTGCAAGCGAAAAGAGATACGTTATCGAAATTCGTGAAAGAGGCGGCGAAACCGTCGATACGGACAGCGTTGAAGAATAATTTTTCAGCGTGAAATACAAAATAAAAAGGCTTTTTTATGAAAGCCTTTTTTTGCCATTAAAAAGGATGTAAAATAGGGGAACGTACACCCTTTTACCTAAAAACACAGGGGCAGGTATGCGTTGAAGGATATTTTGCCCTTTTTACCATAAAGGAGATTGCTATGGAACGGCTGGTTATAGGCGAAGTGTTGAAACCGCAAGGTATCCGCGGGGAATTGAAGGTGAAAACGTACACCGACGCTCCCGAGGACGTTAAGGCTTTCGGTACGGTATACATTGACGGGACAGCGTACAAAATTTTATCTTTCCGCGTAGGTACGGACGGTGCGGCGTATATGGGGCTTAGAGGTATTCCCGATAGAAACGCTGCCGAACTTTTCCGCGGTAAAAAGCTGGAAGGCGAACGCGCAGACGCACCCGATTTGGAAGAAGGGCAATATTATATCGTAGACATTTTAGGGCTTTCCTGCGAAACGGAGGAGGGCGAATTTTTGGGTACGGTAAAGGATATTTCCACCCTTTCTTCGGACATTTATACCATAGAAAAAGCAGGGAAAAACATACTCTTCCCTGCCATTAAAGGCGTTGTTGTCAAGGTAGACCTTGAAAACAAAAAATTGATTGTCAATAAAGCGCGCTTTGAACAAGTGGCTGTATATTGATTTTTATACGCCGTCCTTGCCGTCCGCTTCCTCGACGGAGGGTACAGCTTGCGATACGTGTGCTTTTTTACCCAGCATAATGTGCTTTAAGGTGTCCAAAACGCCCGTTTTTGCCAGTGAAATGAGGGCGATTGTGGCGATGAGCGCATCGGCAGGCACGTATACGCATTGGTAAATAAAGGAATAGGCAAAGGCGTTGCTCATTGCCCATTCGGGCAAGGAAACCCAAACGGCGTCCTGTAAAAAGAAAATCATACCCGAACCCAAATGGCAAACAAAGCGGAAGGAAAAGGCGCAAAGGCAACCCAAAACGAGGGGCAAAACGGCATTTTTCTTGCGTGGCATTTTGCCGAAGAAACCCATAAATCCAACCCCCATAAACGCCAAGAGATAATCCAAAATAAAGGTGGCGGGCGTGAGGATATAAGGGGATTCGATAAAATTCAGCAAGCCGTGGATAAGTCCCAGTAAAAAGCCACCCGTCGGGCCGTAAACGTAGGCGAAGATGAGTATGGGGACAAAGGACGCGAGGGTGATAGAACCGCCGTATTGGACGGGCTTGAATTTGATTAAGGCAAGCACGAAGGACAAAGCGACGCAAATGCCTGCAAAGGCAAGGCGTTTGGTGTCGAAGCGAGCTTTACCCAGCCCCAAGCAGGCGATAACGAGAAGCAAGAGAAGTACAGCGCCGACGGAAATCCATTTGACGACGTTGGTGGTTTGTTCGCTGGCTTCTAAAAGGGAATAAAGAAACATAAAAACCTCCTTCTCCGCCGTTTGACGTACACAAAGTTGCTTATTTTTGCAACAAAAAACGCCCTGCAACGATAAATCGCGGGCGTTTGGCTTCAAAAAAATGCAACAAAAGCGTTGTTATGAAGAAAACGGATATCAATCTCTCGCTCAAGTATTACCTTGCCGATTCCAATGGTATAATCTCAGCCCTTTCGGGCACCCACGACGGATACTGTTAAATTTAGTATCCTCATTATAAAACAAAAAAGAAGAAAAGTCAACGGAATTTTAAATATTTTTTTATTTCCGTGTTAAAATAGAAAAAAGAGGGAAACATTTATGCGATTTGATTTTTACGCTTATATGGATCGAATGAAATATATTAGACGTTGGCAATTGATGCGTTCGGTGCAAGACGAAAACATTATGGAGCACTCGCAAGAAGTGTCGTTGCTGGCGCACGCGTTGGTGAGCATTCACAATAAGGTGTACGGCGGCAACGCGGACGTATTAAAGACGGTTTTGTACGCTATGTACCACGAAACCGCCGAAGTTATCACGGGGGATTTGCCCACGCCCATTAAGTATTACAACCGCAGTATTCACGGCGCGTATAAGGAATTGGAAAGAAGCGCGTGCGAAAAGATAGGGCAAACGTTGCCTGAAGAATTGCGCAGTGAAATTGTGCCTTATATTATGGCGGACGAAGAATGTATCGAATATAAGCTTGTAAAGGCGGCGGATCGTTTGGCCGCGTATATCAAGTGCTTGGAAGAATTGCGTTCGGGCAACGGGGAGTTTTTCAAGGCGAAAAAGAGTATTGAAAAGGACCTTCGCGGCCGCAATATGCCTGAAATTGAATATTTCTTTAAGCATTTTATTGCGTCTTTCGAGCTTGCGTTGGACGATTTGGAAGGCATGTAACAGGCATTTTGACCAAAATTGGCAAAATTATCACACAATTTTCAAATGTCTTTTAAATGTTACACGAAAAAGGGACGTATAATAAGCGTAGAGAATTGTGGAAAAGGGTTAAAGAGTAAAAACGACAAAACATAAAAGGAACTCAACGCAAAATTGCGCGTTGTTTAAGAGAAGAAGCATGAAGAAAATTTTTAAAGGCGTACTTGCCGTTGCGTGCATGGCGACAATGGCGTTGGGGTTTGCCGCTTGTAGCAGCGAAACGGTCAACGCTTACGATATCGCCGTTTCCAACGGGTTTGTTGGGACGGAAGAGGAATGGCTTTTGAGTTTGCACGGCGCAAACGGTGCGGACGGTAGCAGCTTGGATATCCAAAGCATGTACGAAGTGGCGAAACAAAACGGTTATACGGGCACAATTATCGAGTTTATGAAAGAAATGTCCGTAGACGTGCAAGAGAATAACAATACGGATATTATTGCGGAAAACGCAATGTCTACGGTAAACGTATATTGCGGATTCTCGCAGACTTCGAAAAACGGTTATTGGGGCAGTTCGCAAGCGAAATATTACGTATCCGCAGGCAGCGGTGTGATTATTGATTTAAATAAAGAAGCAGGCAGCGCGTTAATAGTGACCAATTATCACGTTTTATACGATGCGGACAGCGATACGAAAGGCATTTCCGATAACATTAACGTGTACACGTACGGCGCTGTAAACACCTTCAATCCCGATCCTACGGCAAGCTATAAAGACGATGGCATAAAGGCAACGTACGTCGGCGGCGCGATGGATTATGATATTGCGCTTTTGCGTGTAGAGGGCAGCGGATACTTGAAAGCAAGCGCGGCTACGGAAGCCAAAATTGGCAATTCGGACGAGGTGCGCCTTGGTGAAAAAGTGTTTGCAATCGGTAACCCAGACGGCGCAGGTACGGCGGTGACGACGGGCGCTATTTCTGTGGAATCGGAATCGATTATGATGACGTCCATTGACGGCAATTCGTCGATGACCTGCCGCGTTATGCGTACGGATGCCGCTATCAATCACGGTAATTCGGGCGGCGGCTTGTTCAATGTGCAGGGGGAATTGATAGGGATTACCAATGCGAAAAACGTGGAGTCCGACGTGGATAATATGGGCTATGCGTTGCCGATTACGCAAGTGAAATATATTTGCGATAACATTTTGGAAAACGACGGCGTATTGAAGCGCGCGATGCTTGGTGTGGAAGTGTATACCACGTCGGCTATTGCGAAATACGACGACAACGGACGTTTGCAGGTGTATGAAGAATTTGCCGTGTCTACGGCGGCGAAAAAGACGACGGATTCGTCTTACGGATTGTTGTCGGTGGGCGACGTATTCCTTACCATTCAAATCAACGACGGGGAAACGATTGCGCTTAATAGACAATATCAGTTGAATGATTTGCTTTTGACGGTGCGTCTTGGGGATAAAGTGGTGCTTGGCATTCGCAATTCGGAGGGCGTAAACGAAAGCGTAACCATTTATTTTAATGCGGAAACGCATTTTGTAATATATCAATAAAATTATACCAAAACTTCTCTTTTATGTTTTTGTGGGAAAGCGTGTTTCGGGGATAAACCGAGATACGCTTTTTCATTGTAGTCTTTAGTGAAAAATAAGCAAAACGGGAGCGCCTCGGCTCTCCTTTTTGTTTTGATAGGGCGTTTTCTATGTCAACGAATTGTTTATATAAACCGTCACCGCACAATTACCAACACACTTGTTTTAAAAGCTGGATGCAACGGTACGTTGCTTGGGGGGCTTGACATTTGTTAAAAAGTGTGTTATACTATTATCGTATAACATTAAAAAGGGTGATTTTTATGAGATCGGACGAGTTTATGACCATTGTTTCTAATGACGCTACGGAGAATAACGCCTTCGATAAAATGCGCAAAGGCTTGCCTTTGGGCGTGGATATGGTCAATCAAGTATTGCTTGCGCAAAAGCGTGAAAAACCGCTTACCATTCGCCATACCTGCGTGACAGGCGTGGGCAGAAGCGGGTTTATTAGACGGTTATTGATTACGCTCTCCTGTCTTTATGAAAAGAACGAAGCCTGCTTCTTTATCCTTTCTCCGTCCGATGAATACGGCGAAATGTTACGCTTGAAAACCTTGGACGCTACCGTGCCTTATATCCACACCAAAGAGGATTTGCAACTTGCGGTGGAAACCTTAAAAGAATTGCTCCGCATGCGCGAGCTCGGCAACGGTTATCCCCGTTTATTCGTGGTTTTGGACGGCTTGGACGAATTGCCCGATTGTAATAAAAATGCCGATTTGGAAGAATATCGCGACATTTTCGATTTGTTTACAAGAAATTCTGAAGTGGATATTATCACGGGCGCAGACCTTATTCATAGCATTTTCAGCGGTGAGCCAGGCGCGTTTGTCGGCGTGGGTAACTGTTTGGTGACTACTCGTGAGGAAGGCAAAGCGGACGTAACCTACGTGCAGGACGATTTCTCCTTGTCCTTGCCTTCGCCTATGCGCTATCCCACCGAGCCGTCTTTGGTGGAAACGATTATCTATTTCAATTCCAGCTTCCGCGAATTTTTCGGCGGAGAAGAATAATTTTTATTCATGAAACAAGACAAATTTGATTTTCAACGCATACCTGCCCCCTTGCTTTTGTGGTATAGGGTGCATAAACGCTCGCTGGAATGGCGTGACGATCCCACGCCGTATCACGTGTGGGTTTCCGAAATTATGTTACAGCAAACGCGCGTGGAAGCGGTAAAAGAATACTACGCGCGGTTTATCAAGGCACTGCCTACGGTGCAAGCGCTTGCCGAATGTGACGAGGAAAAGCTGCTCAAGCTGTGGGAAGGCTTGGGGTATTATAGCCGTGTGCGCAATATGCAAAAGGCGGCGAAAGCGCTGGTGGCGTATTACGGCGGCGAGTTTCCGCAAACGCTAAAGGCGTTAAAAAGCTTGCCCGGGATAGGGGATTATACGGCAGGGGCGATCGCTTCGATAGCGTTTGGACAGCCCTGCGCGGCGGTGGACGGCAACGTTTTCCGCGTGGCGGCACGCTTGGAAGAAAATCCGACGCCTATCAATAACCCGAAATACCGCGCTTATTTAGAAGAAGCGCTTTCGGCGGTGTATCCAAAAACAAAAGCCGATTGTTCGGCATTCACGCAAAGCCTTTTTGAACTTGGCGCTTTGCTTTGTAAGCCCCAAAACCCCAATTGTGAGCGTTGTCCTTTAAACGCTTTGTGTAGAGCCTATCAAAACGGAACGCAAACGCAATTTCCCGTTTTGCCGATAAAAAAGGACAAACGCTTGGAAAAGGTGTACGTATTTTTAATTGAAACGCCATCGGGATTTTGTATAAGGCGGCGTGAAACGGGTGTTTTAAAGGGTATGAACGAGTTTCCGTCCGCTGTGTATTTTGAAGGGGAAAACCCTGAAAAATTCCTAAACGAGTGGGGTATGTACGAGTTTACGGAGATAAAACGTAAAAAATACACGCATATTTTCACGCATATTCGTTGGGATATGACCTGCGTATGGGTGCAAACGGACAGCGCGCCGTTTGACACGTATTCGCTGGAAGAAATTGAAAACAGCATTTCTTTGCCGACGGCGTTTCGGCAATGCAAGAGTATGCTGTAAGGTGTTGGTAGAAGCATGAAGAAGCAATATAAACTCTCGTTTGAAATGGTGCCTGAGGAATGTTGGTTTGCCAATTTACGCAGCGTATTGCCACCGCAGCATTGGGATATTGTTCGCAAAGACGCGTATGCGAGGGCGAGGGGACGGTGTGTAATTTGCGGTGCATCGGGGCGTCTGGAAGCGCACGAGCAATGGAGCTACGACGACGAGCGCGCGTTGCAAACTTTGGAAAGCGTTATCGCGCTTTGCCCTCGTTGCCATGAAGTAAAACACGTGTCCTATGCGTATATGCGAGGCCGCGGCGCGGACGTAATGGAGCATTTCATGCGCATAAACGGCTGTACGCAAATGGAATATCACGAAGCGTTAGCAAATGCCAACGAGGAATACAAACAAAGAAACAAAGTGGAGGGCTGGGTGACTGACCTTCAATGGCTGAAAGAAAGATTTGGCTTTCAGCAAAAATAAATTAAATACAACAAAGTGAGGAAAATAGTATGAAAGTAATGCTTGTCAACGGAAGTTTGCATCAACAAGGCTGTACGTATACGGCGCTTTGCGAAGTGGCAAAGGCGTTAAACGCAAACGGTGTGGAAACGGAAATTTATCAATTGGGCGATAAATCGGTTAGCGGCTGTAAGGGCTGTTGGGCGTGTAAAAAAACGGGCCAATGCGTTATTGACGATTGCGTGAACGAATTTGTGGCAAAAGCGGCGGAATTTGACGGTTTTGTTTTCGGCTCGCCCGTATATTATGCTTCGGCGGCTGGCGCGTTGATTAGTTTTATGGATAGAGTATTTTACAGCGGCGGCAAGAAACTTGCGTACAAGCCTGCGGCAGCGGTTGTAAGTTGCAGACGCGCGGGCGCAAGCACGACGTTTGACGTAATCAATAAATATTTCACTATCAACAATATGCCTATCGTAGCGTCCAATTATTGGAACGAAGTGCACGGCAATAAGGCGGAAGAAGTGTTGCAGGACGAAGAAGGCTTGCAAACGATGCGTATTTTGGGAAACAATATGGCGTGGCTGTTGAAGTGTATCGAGCTTGGTAAGCAAGCAGGGATTGCGCCTGAAAAAGAACGCAAAATTATGACCAACTTTATTAGATAAGCGTAAAAAGCAATAAAAAAGTGAAAAAACCGCCTATTTTTGGGCGGTTTTTTGGTTTTTGACGGCTTGAGAGCGAGGGTTAGGACTTGGGAGTGGTTGGGAAAAATGTTAAAAAAGGCTACAAAAAAGTTGACATGCGAAAAGGGATATGATACAATATTTTTTGCATGAGGGAGTAGTCGCCTTTCTATGGAAAGGGATTATGTCTACAACACGGGGAGATGTTCCCAAGGGATAATTGTAAACGACAAGACTTGTGCGCAGGGAACGAAGGTGTTTTTTGCGCGCAAGTTTTTTTTGTTGGTAAACACAAAATTTTAAATGGAAACTTATTATTTGGAGGAGTATTATGGATTGGAAAGTGATACTTTTGGGTGTGTTATTGCTTGTGATCGGGTTTATTTTCTTGATCAAAGGCGCCGATTGGTTCGTTGACGGTGCGGCAGGGGTTGCGGCAAAAATGCATATTCCTCAACTTGTTATCGGGCTTACGATTGTAGCGTTTGGTACCAGCGCGCCTGAATTGGCAACGTCCGTTTCTTCGGCGGCGCAGGAAAGCGTTGGGATTGCTATTGGTAACGTGTTGGGCAGTAATATTTGTAATATTTTGCTTATCTTGGGGTTATCTTCGATTATTGCGACGTTGCCCGTACAAAAGGATTCGTTGAAAATTGATTTGCCCGTATTGTTGGGTGCTTCGGTTTTGATTGTTGTGTTTGGTTTGACGGGGGCAAACGGCGGTGAAATTGCGCGCTGGGAAGGTGTGATTATGGCCGCTTGTTTGGTTGCATACACGTCGTTTTTGGTATGGAATGCACTCCGCGGACGTAAAAACGAGGGGGGCATGGTCGAGTTGAACGATCACGAGGTTGTTTCTGAAGGAGTGCAATCGGAAAGCGCCAAGGGGAAATTTGCCGTTTGGTATGAAAGCATGAAAGCCAATTTGTGGTTCTTGATTGTAGTTACCGTAGTGGGGCTTGGCATTGTTGTTGGCGGCTCGCTTGTTGCGGTTGAAGGCGCGAAAATGGTTGCGGCGGAAATGAAAATTCCCGAAAACATTATCGGCTTGACGGTAGTTGCTATTGGTACGTCCTTGCCTGAATTGATTACGTCCGTAGTGGCGGCGAAGAAGGGTGAAACGGACATTGCGGTAGGTAACATTATCGGTAGTAACCTTTTCAATATTTTGTTTGTAGCGGGCATTTCTGCTATTATTTTCCCGTTGCCTTTTGCACCTGGCGGGGTATCTTTCTTGACGGACGGTATCATTGCGTTGGCGGCAGCGGCGGTATTGGCGTTGTTCGTTTATTTGCCTGGGCACAAGCTTCGCCGTTGGCATGGTATTGTATTAACGACGGGCGCGGTTGCGTATTACGTGTATTGCGTATTGGCGGTTGTGGCGTAAAAAATTGATACAAAAAATTAAAAAAAATTGCGAAACGAGTGCAAAAACGCTTGCCAAAAGTGAACAAATCATATATAATATGCGTTGACTTCGAGCGTTCCGCTGCCTTTTTTTGGGCGTGGTGAGAAATCACGCAGCGGGTTATGAACGTTTCGTAAATTACGGAGGTAAAGTCTAAAATGAAAGGAATCATCGAAGCAATCAATGCTGAAAACATGAAATCCGAAGTTCCTGCATTCGAAGTAGGCGACACGATTAAAGTTGGCTACAAAATTATCGAAGGCGGCAAGGAAAGAATCCAGAACTTCGAAGGCGTCGTAATCGCAAAGAGAAACGGCGGCATTTCCGAAACTTTCACGGTACGTCACATTTCTTACGGCGTAGGCGTAGAAAAAACCTATCCTCTTCATTCCCCGAAAATTGCGAACGTAACGGTTGTTCGTCGCGGTAAGGTAAGAAGAGCTAAGTTGTACTACTTGCGCGCTCGTACCGGTAAGGCAGCTAAAGTTAAGGAAAAAATTTAAGTCGGCTTATACCGAAAGTATGATGAGCTTGTCCAAAGTCAGGGACAAGCTCATTTTCTTTTTTAAGCGTAATCGTATATACGTCGCAAGCGTTCCGCTTGAGCAACGTGCCGTTGCATCCAGCTTGTAAAACGAGTGGGTTGGGTATTGAACATCGACGGTTTACAGTTACTGTTCGTTTAATGGTATGGGTTAAGGGGCATTGTCCCTTATGGATTTTTAAGGCAAAGCCTTAAAGCCTCGATGGCAATCGCCGCCGCGAGGCGGTAACGGACACATATAAGCAAGCTTTGCTTGCGCCACTACGGCGTTAGCCGCAAGCGTTCCGCTTGACCTTGCTTTTAAAACGAGTGTGTTGCTAATGGGCAGAGGCGCTATCCTGATACAGTTCGTTTAATGGTAAGGGGCACGCCTCCCCATACGTCCCGCTTGAGCACCGTGCCGTTGCACCCAGCATGCGTTCCGCTTGACCTTGTATTTAAAACGAGAGGGTTGGTGATTGTGTATTGACGCTTTGCAGTTACAGTCCGTTGACATATAAAATAACAGCCGCTGATACTGCAAGGAGATTTTTTTTCATTAGCAACGTTTGTTTTTTAACGAAATCCCCCAAAATTCGGTTTACTTTTTTTCACTTTTACGCTACAATAGAGGACGTAGAATATATAAGGAAGGAATTTTTAGCTTTTTTTCCTCTTTTAGAGGGAAAAAGAGACGAAAGTTCCGAAGGAGTATTATGAAAAAGATAACCGCATATACTTGGGCGTTTATCCTCTTGCTTATTGCTTTCTTCACGACGGGGCTTTTCACGCTTGGTGATTGTGCGTCCAAGGGCGATGCTTTGACGTTGAAGGCAAACTCAGCGGCGTATTACAGCGTAGAATCGGGCGCGAAGATTGATTCCGTTTACGTTAATATCGGTTCCGTATACGCACAGCCTGGCGAAAACGTTTCTTTGACGGTAAAAACGACGACTGCCACAACGCCTACCACCAACAGTTCTTGGTCGGTGTATGGCTCTGCACTCAACGTTGCCAACGTTTACGGCAAAGACAATTTGGAAGGCAACAACTATAACTGGATTGAAGTTGGCTCGGGCTTGAACAAATCGGCAACCTGGTTGTCTATCACCGCTTCCAAAGAAATGCAAATTAACGAAATCGTTTGCGTAAACGTGGACGGGGAACTCGTTTCGTTGAAGACGGGCTCGGCGGCTAACTACACGTTGGCAGAACTCGGCGCGGCAATTGACGCTCCCGAATCGCTTGCTTTAATCATTGACGAAGAAACGGGCGCATATTCGATTAGCAACGATGCGTATTATAACCTTGCGCAAGAAGAAGGTTTCTACATGTCCGCAGTACAAACGGTATTGGACGGCAAGACCTATCTTCCTGACGTTACGTACAACCTTGACGGCAGCTACAACTATCTTGCAACCTTGCTCATGGTGCCTTCCGTAGCGGTATTTGGCAACAGTGCATTTGCAATCCGTTTGCCTGCATTCATTGCGACCTGCATGATGATGGTATTTGCATTCTTGCTTGTAAACAACATGCTTAAGAACGACAAATTTGCTTTCTTGTTTGCAGTAGTATTCGCAATTGGCGGTTTGGCAACTTCGCTTGGCCGTTTCGGCGCACCTTACGCAATGGTAGCAAGCGCGCTTGTAGCGTCCTTGTATTTCATGCATCGTTTCTTTGCAAAGGGTATCCAATCCAAACGTATCGCAAAGAGCGGCGCAACCGTATTGCTTTCGGGTACGTTTGCGGCTGTTGCTATGGCAATGGATATGGCGGCGTTCATTCCCGTACTTGGCATTTTGGTATTGTTCGTATTCGGTTTGCGCAGACAAACCCTTGCGTATAAAATTGCTTTGGATAAGTGCGCAGGCAAGGAAGAAGAAGCGATCAACGAAAACGGCGAACGTATCCTTGTCAACGTTGCGGCTGAAAAAGCAACGGCTACGTACAAGCGCAAAAACCGTATCTGCTACGGCTTCGCGGCTTTGTCTTTCGTAATGATTACTTTGGTGCTTTTGTTGCTCTCTTCCGTACTTTGCTATTCGGCATACGTAAAGGCCACGGGCAACAGCGAAGTGGGCTTCCTTACCGTAGTATGGCACGGCATTAAGGGTTCGTTTAGAAGCAACGTAATTACTACCTACGACGCAACCAACAAAGCAAACGTATTTGCTTGGTTTATTCCTTTTAGACCTGCAACCGTATACACGGGTGTTACGGCGGCTGCAAAGGGCGAATATATCGCTTGGACGATGATGGCAAACCCTGCAATCCTCATTGGCGCGGCGGCGGCTCTTGTTGGCGCTACGGCGAAAGTTATCTATGATTACGCAGTGAAGGCAACCAGCAAAAAGGCTTTGCGTTTCCGCAGAATGTATTTCATTTTGCTTGGCGGTATGGCTTGCGCAATGGGCGCGGCGGCAACGAGAGGTAACGCTTCGATGTTGTCCAGCATGCTTTTCCACGTATTCTATATTGCATTCTTGCCCTTGGTGGCAACCTTGCTTCCCGAAGGGGAAACGTTTGGCGAAAAGGCTATTATCAACGTTGCAATTTGGACGATTATCGCTGTGTTTATCGTAATGTTCGCATTGTGCGTTCCTGCATTCTACGGCACGACGGTACCTACCGAAACGGCAAAATTGTTCACTTGGACGAGCATTCGCTCCAACGGTTGGTTTAGAGCGTAAATTTAATACCGAAATCCGCAAGGGGAACGCTTTGCGGATTTTCGTTCGTCTTGATTGAAAAGTCGAAGGAGAAAATTATGATTGCCAGAGTTCAAAGCTACGCGCTTTCCGGGTTGGAGGGCGTTTGCGTAACGGTAGAAGCGGACATTTGCAAAGGCTTGCCTTCTTACGAAATGGTAGGCTTGCCTGATGCCGCGGTAAAAGAATCGAAGGAACGTGTTAGAAGCGCCGTAAAAAACAGCGCTTTAGAATTTCCTATTCATAAAATTACCGTCAACCTTGCGCCTGCGTACGTAAAGAAAGAAGGCACCTCGTTCGATTTGCCCGTGGCAATTAGTTTATTGCTTGCCTACGGCACGTTGCAAGCGGACGTGGAAGGCATTATCTTCCTCGGCGAGCTTGCGTTAAACGGCGATTTGCGCCCTGTATCGGGGGTGTTGCCGTCCATTATCTCGGCAAGAGATAAAGGCTTTAAGAAATTTATCATTCCCAAAGAAAACGAAAAAGAAGCAGGGTATATCCACGGCGTAGAAGTGTATGCCGCGAAAAACCTGCGTGAAGTGGTAGACCATTTGTCGGGGCTTACGCCTTTAAAATGCGTACCTACCTCCGCTTTTTCGGGCGAGGGAAAAGACAAAAAAACGCCTTACGATTTGGCGTACGTTAAAGGACAAGAAGTGGCAAAACGCGCTTTGGAAGTGGCTGTGGCAGGCGGACATAACATTTTGTTTGTCGGCCCTCCTGGCAGCGGTAAAACGATGTTGGCGCGCTCCTTGCCGTCGGTATTGCCCGATATGAGCTTTGATGAGGCGTTGGAAATTACGAAAATTCACTCGGTAGCAGGCACGCTTGGCGAGGAGGGGATTGTGACGGAGCGTCCGTTTAGAAGTCCTCACCACACCGCAACCACCGTGTCCCTTTGCGGCGGCGGTAATAAAACGGTGCACCCTGGCGAAATTAGCTTGGCGCACGGCGGCGTATTGTTTTTAGACGAATTGCCCGAATATAAGCGTTCGTCCTTGGAATCGTTGCGTCAGCCCTTGGAAGACGGCGTAATCACCATTTCCCGCGCAGGCGGTACGGTGACTTATCCTGCGTCCTTTATGCTGTGCGCAAGCATGAACCCTTGTCCTTGCGGACATTACGGCAGTGCGAAAAAACGCTGTACGTGTACCCCTAACGACATCCGTCGTTATCGCGCGAGAATATCGGGCCCGCTGTTGGATAGAATTGATATCCAAGTGGAAGTGGACGGCGTGGATTACGATGCGTTGGTGTCGGAAGCGCACGAGGAGAGCAGCAGTGAAGTGAAACGCCGCGCGGACGGTGCAAGACGTATCCAAAGAGAACGTTTTTCCGGCAGCGCAGTGCAATCGAACGCCGAAATGGGCGAAAAGGAATCCCGTGTGTATTGCAAGCTGGACAAGGAATGCGAAGAGGTGCTTCGCGAGGCGTTTGAACGTTTGCATTTGTCGGCGAGAGCAAGAAGCCGTATTTTGAAAGTGGCAAGAACGATTGCCGATTTGGATTATTCGGAAAAAATTACCGCAGAACATTTGTATGAGGCAATTTCCTACCGTACCTACGGCGCGGAATTATCCGATATAGATTGAGGATAGAAAAGTATGACAACGTTAGAATTGTATATAAGAATTTTATTTGTTTGTTCTTCGTTGACTTTCCTTTTGTACGTTGTGGATAAAGTGCAAGCAATTAAATTTGGATTTAGAATTCCTGAGAAAATTTTGTTGCTGTTGTCCTTTTGCGGCGGCGCGATAGGCGGTACGCTGGCAATGACGCTCGTTCGGCATAAAACGAGAAAAATCACCTTCCGTTTTATCAATTTCATTGGGCTTATTTGGCAAATAGCGGCATTGATTTTCTTGATTAACAATCCCAATTTCCTTTTTTAAAAAAGGAGTTATAAAAAATCAAAAACGGGCTATATAGTAGAGAGGGCGTATGAGAACGGAGATTAAACGCAGTGAAACGATAGCAATTCCGTTGGGGACGGACGGGTATCCTACGGAATGGCTTTGTCTTGCGGACGCGCCCGAAACGCTGTATGCCTTTGGGGACATTTCCCTTTTAAACAAACGAAAATTGACAGCGGTTGGCTCGCGCCGAACACCCGTAAACGTTTTGAAAGTAACGGCGGGTATCGCTAAGGAATTGTCGGAACAATTCGTCCTTGTAACGGGGATAGCGGACGGCGGCGACAGTGCAATTATCGAGGGCGCGCTGGCAGGAAGCGGACGTGTAATTTGTGTGTTGGCAGGTGGATTTTCCGCGTTGCCGCAAAGCAATTTGGCGCTGCTTTCCAAGGTAGCGGAAAAGGGCTTGCTCCTTTCTCCCTATCCCTTTGAGGCGGAAGTGCGCAGTTTTTCATACGAATACCGCAATAAATTGTTAGCGGCGCTCGGCGAAGGGGTGCTGGTGACGGGCGCGGCGGAAAAAAGCGGCGCGTTGATTACGGCAAAATATGCGAAAGAATATGGTAAAAAGATATTCGCTATACCCTATTCCCTTGGCGTAACGGCAGGGACGGGCTGTAACAAATTGTTAAAAGAGGGCGGATATTTAACCGAATGCGCAGGGGATATTTACCGCGCGTTTGGTATACAAGCGGATGAGGGCACGGCAAAGCCTGCGGTAAATTTGACGGCGGACGAGCAAAAGCTGTACGAAGCAGTTAAGGAATTGTCGGACGGACACGTTTCGGAAATTTCGGCAAAGGCAGGGATTCCTGCATTTAAAGCGCGCGGTATGCTGTCCGCTTTAGAAGTGAAAGGGTTGATAACCCCAATCGGCGGAAATCGTTACTCCGCAACCTAAATTTGTAAAAAAATTTATAAGGAATATAGAATGGATTTAATTATCGTAGAGTCGCCTTCCAAGGCGAAAACAATTTCCAAGTATCTCAAAGGTAAATTCCGTGTGGACGCTTCGGCTGGTCACATTCGTGATTTGCCCGTGCATACGTTGGGTGTAGACGTGAAGAACAATTACGAGCCCAAGTACGTAAATTCGGAAGGCAAAGAGGACGTTATCCGCCGTTTGACGGAAGCGACGAGAAAAGCCGACCGCGTTTACCTTGCAACCGACCCTGATAGAGAAGGGGAAGCGATTGCGTGGCATTTGCAAACGGTTTTGGGCTTGGACGAAACGGGCAAAAACCGTATCGAATTTAACGAAGTTTCTCAGCGTGCTATCGAAGCGGCTTTGCAAACGCCCAGACAAATCAATTATAGCTTGGTAGACGCGCAACAAGCGCGCCGCGTCCTTGACCGTTTGGTGGGTTATAAGCTTTCCACCTTGCTCAACCACAAAATTGAGGATAAAAACGGCAACGGTAAGCGTACGCTTTCGGGCGGCAGAGTGCAATCGGTTGCGCTCCGTTTGATTGTAGAAAGAGAACGTGAAATCACTTCGTTTAAAGCGGAAGAATATTGGAATTTGACGGCGGAATTGCAAGATTTGCCCAAGAAATATTCGGCGTTTAAAGCGATGCTTGAAAAGAAAGGAACGCGTAAATATAAACCCTCGTCGGCGGAAGAAACGGCTAACGTTTTGGCAATTTTGGAACAGGGAAAATTCAACGTTTCCAAGGTAAAAAAGACCATTGTAAAATCGCACGCGCCTGCACCTTTCACGACCAGCTCGTTGCAACAAGACGCTTCGACGAAGCTTGGGTTTACGGCGCCTGATACCATGACGCTTGCGCAACACCTCTACGAAGGTATCGCAACCGAAACGGGCGATCACGTAGCGTTTATCACCTATATGAGAACGGACTCTACCCGTGTTTCCAAGGAAGCGCAGGCAAAGGCTTTGCAACGTATCCGCGCGGTGTACGGTGACGATTACGTACCTGAAAAGCCTAATTATTACGCGTCGAAAAAGGGCGCGCAGGACGCGCACGAAGCAATCCGTCCTATTGATATGGATATGACGCCCGAAAAGGCGAAAACTTTGCTTGATAAAAAGCATTATGCGTTGTATCGTTTGATTTACGAACGTTTCTTGGCATCGCAAATGTCCGAAGCGAAGTATAACAGTATGCAAATGGAAATTGACAACAGCGGTTACGTCTTCAAGGCAAGTGGTAAAGTGTTGTTGTTTGCAGGCTTCACGGCGGTATATCAAGACGTGAGCATGGCAAAGAAGGACGACGACGAAGGGATTAGCTCCGCGAAGTTGTTGCCCCCGCTTTCCGAAGGGGATATTTTGGATCTCGTATCCATGCAAAAGGAACAAAAATTCACCAAACCGCCCCTTAGATACACCGACGCATCGCTCGTTAAAGTAATGGAAGAAAAGGGGATCGGCCGTCCCTCTACGTACGCAACGATTATTTCTAAATTGATGCAAAAATACGTTAAGAAAGACGGGAAATATATGGTGCCTTCCGCTATTGCCTACGACGTAGTGGATATGCTTGTAAGATGCTTCACCGACGTTATGGATATCGGCTTTACGGCTGGTATGGAAACGCGTTTGGACGATATCGAAGACGGCGGCGTAGAATGGCGTTCGGTTATTGGCGATTTCTATCCTGGTTTTGAAAGAAAACTGCGCGAAGCTTCCACGTATGGCGATAAGCTGACGGAAGAAGTGTGCGGTAAGTGCGGACATTTCATGCTTCGCAGAATTGGTAAATTTGGTAAATATCTCGCTTGCTCGAACTATCCCGAATGTCAAAACATTTTAAGTGAAAGCGAAGAAGAAGTTTCGGCAGTGCGCTGTCCTAAATGCGGCGAAAATATGGTGGTAAAGAGCGGTAAGTTTGGTAAATTCTTGGCTTGTCCTAGCTATCCCGATTGCCGTTCGACGATGTCGATGCCTTCGGACGAAGCGCCTAAACTTGCAGGGAAATGTCCCGATTGCGGCGCGGCTATGACCGTTCGTAAATCCAAAAAAGGCAAGGTATATTACAGCTGTTCGGGGTATCCTGATTGTAAGTTTATGAGCTGGGATAAACCCACGGGGGATAAGTGCCCTCAATGCAACGAAGCGTTGGTTTCTACCGCAAGAGGCAACGTAAAATGTAGCAATAAAGATTGTTCGTACAAAGTGAAATTGGAAACGGACGATAAGAAGAGCAAACGCAAGTTTATTCCTATGGCGGAAGATTTTGAAGCGCCTAAACTCATGGACGAACCGCAATATTTCGGTTATGATGCATTCGACGATGACGACGCTGGGTATTTCCCCGAAGGATTTGACGATGTCTAAGCAAGAAGTGTTGGTGATCGGCGGCGGCTTGGCAGGTAGCGAAGCGGCGTATTATTTGGCCAGCCATGGTATCAAAACTACGCTTGTGGAAATGAAACCTAAAAAGTTTACGCCTGCGCATGAAAGCGAAAATTTTGGGGAGTTGGTTTGTTCCAACTCCTTAAAAAGCAACGACGTGTATGCAAACGCTTGCGGTTTATTGAAAGAGGAAATGCGTATTCTTGGTTCAATGATTATCGAAGCGGCGGACAATACCAAAGTCCCTGCAGGCGCGGCGTTGGCGGTGGATAGAGATAAATTTTCGGCGTATATCACCGAAAAATTGAAAAATTGCCCCAACCTCACTTTGGTTTCCGAAGAGGTGGAAAAGTTACCCGATTTGGAAAAGGACGGGGGCATGTACGCAATTATTGCGACGGGACCGCTCACTTCGGACGCGCTTAGCGAAGATATTTTGCAAAAGACGGGCGGCGGCTTACATTTCTACGACGCGTCCGCGCCCATTGTATCGGCGGACAGCATTGATTATGCGCACGCGTTTACGGGCGACCGTTATGGCAAAGGCACGGGCGATTACGTCAATTGTCCAATGACGAAAGAGGAATATTATCAATTTGTAGACGAATTGTTGGCGGCGGAAAAAGCGGAATTGCATGCTTTTGAAAAGCGGGAAATTTTCGAGGGCTGTATGCCTGTGGAAGTAATGGCGTCGAGAGGGCGCGATACCTTGCGTTTCGGCACTTTAAAGCCCGTAGGGCTTTCGGATGAAACGGGCGTTCGTCCGTACGCGGTTTTACAGCTTCGTAAAGAGAACGAAGCAGGGACGGCGTATAACCTTGTCGGTTTCCAAACCAACTTAAAATTCCCCGAACAAAAACGAGTGTTTTCTATGATCCCTGCGTTGCATAACGCCGAATTTTTGCGTTATGGCGTAATGCATAGAAATACGTATATTCAATCCCCGGACGTTTTAAATCGTGATTTTTCGGTTAAGAATAATCGAAGGCTGTTTTTTGCAGGGCAAATCACGGGGGTGGAAGGGTACGTGGAAAGCGCGGCAAGCGGTTTGCTTGCGGCTATCCATATTGCGGATGAAATTTTGCAACGCCCCACCCATGTCTTTGACGAACGTACCGTTTGCGGCGCTTTGGAAACGCATATTTCCTCGCCGTGTAAGGATTTCCAACCCATGAACGCAAACTTTGGTATTCTTGCGCCTATGCCCGTTCGCATACGGGATAAAAAGGAAAGATACCGCGCGCTTGCCGAACGTGCGTTGGACGCTGTACGTGAAATTGCGAAAACGTTGTCGTAAGCCTTTCACAAAAGTATTATTTTGATGAGGAGAAAGAATATGGAATTTAGAGGAACTACCATTTGCGCAGTGAAAAAGAACGGCGTAACGGCTATTGCCGGCGACGGTCAAGTGACGATGGGTGAATCGGTTATCTTTAAAAACACCGCAGTTAAAGTACGCCGTATTTTCGGCGGTAAGGTTATTCTCGGTTTTGCTGGTTCGGTAACGGACGCGTTTGCGCTTACCGAACGCTTTGAGGGTATGCTGAATAAATTTAGCGGTAATTTAATGCGCTCGGCGGTGGAACTTGCCGAGCTTTGGAGAAGTGACAAAATTGGCAGAAAGCTGGATGCTATGATGATTACGGCAGACGAAAACACCTTGCTTATTTTGTCGGGTACGGGCGAAGTTATCGGGCCGGACGAGGGTGTTTGCGCAATTGGCAGCGGCGGAAATTATGCGTTGGCGGCGGCACGCGCTTTGTATCAAGAAACCGATTACGACGCAGAAACCATTGCGAAAAAGGCGTTGAAAATCGCTTCGGAAATTTGCGTATTCACCAACGATAACATTCGTTGCGAAACGGTGGGTGAAAATGCGCTCAACGCGGACATGGATACCGCAAATGCCGAAAATAAACCCAAAAAGCGCGCTTCGAAAGCGGCAAAGGAGGCGTAAATATGGATTTGTCACCTAAACAAATTGTCTTTCGTTTAGACAAATATATCATTGGGCAGGACGAAGCGAAAAAAGCAGTGGCAATTGCCCTTCGCAATCGTTATAGAAGAGCGCAGCTTCCCCCTGAAATCCGTGAAGAAATTACGCCGAAAAATATCATTATGAAAGGGCCTACGGGGGTGGGTAAGACGGAAATTGCAAGACGTCTTGCCAAGCTTGTTAAAGCGCCTTTCGTTAAGGTAGAAGCAACCAAATATACCGAAGTAGGTTACGTTGGTAAGGACGTAGAGGGCATGATCCGCGACCTTGCGGAATGCGCTTATCGTTTGGTAAAATCGGAAAAGGAAGAAGAAGTGCGCGCAAAGGCAACGGCAATTGCGGAAAAGCGCATTATTCGTGCTTTGGTTGAAGCGAAAAAGGACGAGCGCGGCGATTTGGCAAAGGAAGTGTTTGAAGCAAATATCGCTGACGATTTCCGCAAGGGCAGATACGATAATTTCATTATCGAAATGGAAGTTGCGGACGTACCTCAACCCATGGAATTGGTGCCCGGCGGCGCGGCAATTTCTATCGGCAGTATTTTTGGGGATATGTTCCAACAAAAGAAAAAGAAACGCAAGTTTGCGGTAAAGGAAGCTTTCCAAATTGCCGTTAGCGAGGAATCGGAAAAGTTAATGGACGACGACGCTATTAAGGCGGAAGCGTTGTACCGCGCGGAAAACGACGGTATTGTCTTTATCGACGAAATTGATAAAATTGCAGGCAAGGGCAACCGCAACGGCGCGGACGTATCCCGTGAAGGGGTGCAAAGGGACATTTTGCCTATCGTGGAAGGTTCGACGGTAGTCACCAAATACGGTCCTATCAAAACGGATTTCATTTTGTTTATCGCGGCAGGCGCGTTCCACGTGGCGGCGGTGGAAGATTTGATCCCCGAACTCCAAGGCCGTTTCCCCGTTTCGGTGGAATTGCATAGCTTGACGAAGGAAGATTTTGTTAAAATTTTGACGGAAACGGACAATTCGCTCACCTTCCAATACGGCAAGCTTTTAAGCGTGGATAACATAGAGCTGCAATTCGGCATGGACGCAATTGAACGTATTGCGGAAGTGTCCGTGGATTTGAATATGACCTCGGAAGATATCGGCGCGCGTCGTTTGCATACGGTTATGGAATATCTTTTAGAGGACATTTCCTTTAACGCAGGCGGCGATTATCCCACTTTCACGTTGCGTATTGATAGAAAATACGTAGACGAACATTTGAAGAAGCTTACGGGCGACAGGAATTTGAAAAAGTACGTTTTGTAACATTGTTACAAAGTTTTAAAAAAGCGGCGGTATAGCCGTTTGAAAAAGGAAGAAAGACATGATTAATATACCCAAAGGCACGAAGGACATTTTGCCGTCCGATTCGTATAAATGGCAATACGTAGAAGGCGTAGCGAGAGAGGTTGCAAAGCTTTTTAACGTCAAAGAAATCCGTACCCCTGTTTTTGAACATACCGAATTGTTCCAACGCGGCGTTGGGGATACGACGGACGTTGTAACCAAGGAAATGTACACCTTTAAGGACAAGGGCGACCGTTCTATTACTTTGAAACCCGAAGGCACGGCAGGCGTAGTGCGCGCGTTTATCGAAAACGGCTTGTACAACGGTACGTTGCCTGCGAAAATGTATTATATAATTCCTGCATTCCGTTATGAACGTCCGCAGGCTGGACGTCTTCGTGAATTCCACCAATTCGGTGTGGAAATTTTCGGCGCAAAGGGCGCGCAAACGGATGCGGAAGCTATTATGATTGCCGATTCGCTTTTGAAAAAGCTTGGTTTGAAGGTACAGCTGTATATCAACTCGATTGGCTGTCCTACCTGCCGCGCGGCGTACAACAAAGCGTTGAAGGAATTTTTCGCGCCGCACGTGGACAAGCTTTGCTACGATTGTAAAACTCGTTATGAGAAAAACCCCTTGCGCTTGCTCGATTGCAAGGAAGAGGAATGCCGTAAAATCAACAAGGACGCTCCGAAAATTTTGGAATATCTTTGCGAAGATTGCTCGGCGCACTTCGAAGAAGTGAAGGGCTGTTTGGCGGACGCTGGTATCGACTACGTAATTGATTCCCGTATCGTAAGAGGGTTGGATTATTATACCCGTACGGTATTTGAGTTTGTGTCGACGTCTATCGGCGCGCAAGGCACCGTTTGTGCAGGCGGCAGATACGACCGTTTGATTGAGGAATTGGGTGGCAACCCCACGCCAGCAGTTGGTTTCGCGGCTGGTATCGAACGTTTGCTTATCGTAATGGAACAAACGGGCGTGGTTATTCCCGAAGAGCAAAAGCCTACCGTATACCTTGCAGGTATGGATGCGGAATGCCGTAAAAAAGCGTTTGCTATCGCGGCGGAATTGCGCAACGCAGGGATTTTTGCGGAAATCGACCACATGGATAGATCGGTAAAAGCGCAGTTTAAATACGCCGACAAAATTGGCGCGAAGCACGTAGCGGTTATCGGCGGTAACGAGCTTGCGGCAGGCGTTATGAACGTAAAATGCATGGCGACGGGGGAAAGCCAACAGGTGGCTTTTAGCGATGCCCTTGCATATTTTGCAAACAAATAAGACATATTCATTGGTGCGGTGCATGGCATAGCGCCAAAGCATTTTAAGAAAAACGAAAGGAGGAAAAAAGTATGGTAAAATACGTGAACGCACAAGATTTAGAACAAGTGATTGCAAGCGAAAGCAAACCCGTATTTTGTGATTTTTGGGCAAGCTGGTGCGGTCCTTGCAGAATGCTTGCGCCCGTTTTTGAGGCGGTTTCGGACAAGTATGAAGACAAAGCGGTGTTTGTGAAGATTAACATCGATGAAGAGGACAGCGAGGCGGCGGCAATTAAATACGGCATTACGTCTATCCCTAACATTTTGGTGTTTAAGGGCGGCGCGAAAGTGGCAAGCAACCTCGGTTTTGTACCCGAAGCGGCTTTGGAAACGTTTGTAAAGAACAATTTGTAAGCTTTTAAGCGAAATAAAATCCTCTCACGGAAGCTCCGCGAGAGGATTTTTTCATACAATGTTTTGTTTTAGAAAGGTTTTTCAACAACGGTCGTGCCGTAATTGATACAGGTGGATTCACCAGTGAAAGAAGCGTCTGCTTTTATGGACATAGTGTAGCCGCCATAGCTTTCGCTGATATCCATTTTTAATTTACCGTCCGAAGTCATACCCGACAAAATGCCGTTTACAACGTAAAATTGCGCGTCCATTTCAATATCCATGCTATCTAAATATGCAACGGAAAGCACGTCCGACAACATATCCATGGTAGCCGCAACGTACGCATCTGCGTTTTCTTCGGAAATTTCAAAGCCGTCGTCCGTCTTAGTGAAATAGCTATGGTCCAAATATTGATCGGCGAAAGGCGTCAATTCGTCTATGGAGCTAAAGCCGATGGTGGTCAAATCACCCTTAATCCATTCGCTATCGTTGTCCATCTTAACATAGCAAACCATAGTGCCGTTGGATTCTTCCATGTAGGCATACAACGTTTGGTTGTATTCCGTCTTGGAATTGCTTTGGTTATAAACGCCCTTGACGGTTTGTTCAAGGTAAATTTTATTGTTTGCGTATTTCGCCAACTGCTCGGTGGTGATGTCCATTTTTACGGATTCCGTTTCGCCTTGATAGGAAGCCGTGAGGTCCATTTCTACGGTCGAGGTGCTTTCAAACGTGCAATTTTTAAATTGTTGCGCATCGAAAACGGAATCGTAATAGCTCTTGGTGATGGTGTCGCCCTTGAGAGGGAGAGGGGAATAATACTTCCACGCGTCCGCATATTTAATTACGTACACGCGCACGGTTTTGTTGGAATTTGTACCGCTTGCAGTGTAGGAATTGCTTGATTTAGTGTATTCCACTTCGTATTCTTCAACCGCTTGCGCGCCCATACGCACTTCGTCGGGGAGGTTGAGGTCGTCAATTTCCGAGGGCGAAAGGGTGCCTTTGGAAACGGAGTTTACAATGCGATAATTGTTGGAATAACCGCCGAGTTCTTCTTTAACGTATGCTTCCGCTGCGCTTTCCGAAGAGGAATATTTTGTTTCCGAAACGACGCCCACGTACGTTTCTGAGGGTTCGCCTATTTTGCTAAGAACGCCACGACCGGTTAAAAAATCGCAACCGCTTGCCAAAACGCACGAAGCGGACAACGCGAGGGCCAACAAAGTTTTTGCAATTTTACCTTTTTTCATAATCAAATGCCTCCAAGCTTGGTTGTATCTATGCATTGTATGCCAAGATGCCTTGCAAAAGATACCTTTTTATGATTATATCGCAGGTTGCGTAGTTTGTCAATAGCTTTTCCAAAATTTGCTTGCGAAAAGTTTGCTTTCGCGGTGGGTGCGCTGTATTGTGAAAGAAAAATTTCTCAACCCATTGACAAAATAAGGAAAGAGTGGTAGAATAATTTTATATTTATAAAATTTTGGAGCAATGAAATGAAAAAGTTTCTTATCAGTTTATTAACGTGTTTGTGTGTCGGAACGGCGACGGCTGGTTTTGCAGCATGTTCGGAAGATGCGGTCGAACCGTTGAGATATACGTTGAACGAAAGCGGTATGTCTTATATAGTAACGGGGGTAGCGGATGCAAGTATAACGGATATCACTATTCCTACCATGTATAATAAGAGACCGGTTATTGCCATTGAGGACGGGGCGTTTGAAAATTGCGACCAATTAACAAGCGTTGTTATTCCAAAGAGTATAAGCACAATTGGCGAAATGGCGTTTTACGATTGTGATAATTTGAAAACAGTGAGCATTGCAGAGGGGGTTAGTACCATTGGCAATAGTGCTTTTAACGATTGCGATAGTTTGTCAAGCGTTGATGTTCCCGACAGCGTAACCTCTTTGGGTAAGGCTGTGTTTAATCAATGTGGAAATTTAAAAGACGCGACGATTGGTGACGGCGTTACTGTCCTTGAAGAAAATCTGTTTTTCGGTTGCGATCAGTTGGTAAGTGTGACTATTGGTGAAAGCGTAACGAAAATTTCCACCTATGCATTTGGGTATTGTAGGCAGTTATCGGGCGTGATTATTCCCGATGGCGTTACGTCTATTGGCCGTGAAGCGTTTATCGCTTGTAACGCTTTAACAATTCTTACGTTGCCAGAAAGTGTAACGAACATAGACACGGGTGCTTTTTCCTTGTGCGATAATTTAAGCAGTGTTTTAATTATGGGGGAAATAGGTGAGATTTCTGGTCAGATGTTTGCAAATTGTAGTAAGTTGACGAGCATAGAGATCCCTGAGGAGGCTAGTTACATTGGACCAGAGGCCTTTCGAAGCTGCTGGGCGTTGACGAGCGTGAGAATTTCTAAGAACGTAAAGTACATTTTTGACCAGGCTTTCTCGCATTGTAGTGCTTTGACAAGCATTTCCTTTGGCGGGACGGTTGAGGAATGGCACGAGATAGAAAAAGGTTTCGATTGGAATTGTAACGTTCCCGCCACCGAAGTTGTTTGTATAGATGGTGTTGTGCAACTGTAAAGAAGTGAAAAAATAAGAGAAGGCAAAATTTGCGGCTTATTCATATATAGTATAAAAAGGGAGGGTTTCGGCTCTCCTTTTTGTATTGATAGGGCGTTACCATTAAACGAACAGTAACTGTAAACCGTCGATGTTCAACTCCCAACCAACTTATTTTAAAAGCTGGATGCAACGGCACGTTGCAAAAATTTTTTTAAACTTTTTTATAAAAAACTATTGACAAATACATTTTTTTATATTATACTATAATCACTTAATAAAACTAAATCCTATTAAGTCTCAATCTTAAAAATAAAAAAGAGGTAATTATTATGAAATTTGAATGTAAGATTTGTCACTATGTAGCAGAAGGCGACGCAGCACCCGAAGTATGCCCCGTTTGTAAGCAAAGCGGTCAATTTGAAAAGAAACCCGTATTGAAGGGTTCCAAGACCGAAGCTAACCTTCAAGAAGCGTTTGCAGGCGAATCCCAGGCAAGAAATAAATACACCTATTTCGCTAGCAAGGCAAGAAAGGAAGGTTTTGTTCAAATTGCGGCTATCTTCGAAGAAACGGCTAAAAACGAACAAGAACACGCTAAAATTTGGTTCAAGCTTTTGAACGGCGGCGAAATCTCCGATACCGCAGCTAACCTTAAAGCAGCAGCTGAAGGCGAAAACTATGAATGGACGGATATGTACGCAGGCTTTGCAAAGACGGCTCGCGAAGAAGGCTTTGACGATATCGCTGACCTTTTCGAAGGCGTAGCAGCTATCGAAAAAGAACACGAAGAAAGATACAAGAAGCTCCTTGCAAACGTTCAAGGCAAGCTTGTATTCTCCAAGGAAGGCGACGCTGTATGGCAATGCTCCAACTGCGGTCATATCGTTGTTGGTAAATCCGCTCCCGACGTTTGCCCTATCTGCGCACACCCTCAAGCTTACTTCCAAGTAAGAGCTGAAAACTATTGATTTTTCATCAATAACCTCCAAAATCAATTTTTATAATTTCATAAGAAGTCTGGTCGAGCGCCCCTCGGCCAGGCTTTTTTTGCTTTGAAACCACTTTGTCAAATTTTGTCGAAGGTATTGACAAATTGGAAAATTGTGTTATAATGCGATTAAGAAGAAAATAAAAACGAGGAGGAAAACGACGTGAAAACAATAAGCAGACGAGTGAATAGAGTGGTACGGGTGTTATTAATTTTCCTGCTAACGTTTTACACCT
>JAZOVQ010000006.1:0-9807 GCA_045658805.1 Candidatus Scatosoma sp. | reverse complement strand
TATAATAACTTATGCTGTTTGATAGGATAAAAGAGTAGAAAAAAACGTGAAGGAGCAAGCTTGTTGATTATGTTTATCGTTATGATTTTGCTTGCGGTGGGGGCGGCAACGTGGTATTTGTCCATTAGCTTGCATAAAGCCCTGCAAACACTGTTTCCCAAAATTAAATACGCAATCATATTGTCGGTGCTTTCGGCCTTGGCAGCGTCAATGGTATTCGGCTTTGCTTCCTCTCGGCTTCCGTTGCCTGCGTGGATACAAACGCTGTTTGCTTTCATTTTCGCTTACGGCTTAAGTTTTTACGTTTATCTGCTTTTCTTTTGCGTGTTGTCCGATTGCGTTATCATTGTATTTAACCTTTTCAAACGCCCCGTTTTGCGCAATAAAACCTATCGCGCCGTATCCTTATCGTGCGTGGCGGTTTTGACGCTTGGCGTGGGGATTTACGGGCTGTGCAATGCCAAAGAAATTGACAAACCTGCCTACCAGGTACGCATTGAAAGCGAAGCTGACCTCTCCGATTTGCGGTTAGTAATGATTAGTGACGTGCATTTGGGCGCAGTGGGCGCAGAGGCGCGTTTGGCGGAGATTGTGGACGAAATCAACGCCCTGCAGCCTGATATCGTGTGTATAGCAGGGGATTTTTTCGATTCCACTTACGAAGCGGTATCCGATCCTGAAGCGGCGTTGCAAACGATGCGGCGGCTTTCGGCAACGTAGGGCGTATACGCATGCTTGGGTAACCACGACGCAGGGGATTCGGTGGACAAAATGCAAGCGTTTTTGGCGGCGGCAAACGTCAAATTGTTGAACGACGAATACGTGATTATTGACGAGCGTTTGGTGCTGGTAGGGCGTTTAGACGATGCGCCGCACGGCGGCAACGGCGGCAGGAAACGTAAAGCGCTTTCCGAGATATTAACGGCGGAAACGGAAGGCTTGCCCGTTATTGCGTTGGATCATAATCCTAAACATATCGACGGTTACGAAACGGAAGCGGATTTGGTGTTGTCGGGACATACGCACAACGGACAAATTTTCCCCATGACCATTTTAACCGATTTTATTTACACGGTGGATTATGGTTATTATCAAAACGAAAACGGAACGCAAATCATTGTGTCCTCGGGCGTTGGCTATTGGGGAATGCCCATACGCGTAGGGACGGACAGTGAAATTGTCAGCGTTACCTTTGCATAAAGCGCATTGCTGCGCAGGTGTATAGGCATGCGTAAAAATAAATAGGGAAAGTGAGTGAGAAATTTCTTTTCTTCTCTTGTAAAACCCCAACGTTTGTGCTATAATTTAGAAAACCATTATTAAAAAAGGAGAAATAAAATGAGAAAAGGCAGAGTGACAATTCCTACGGATGAAAATTACGTGGAAGGCACGAAAAAAATTGCGGAGCTTTGGGGGGGCGGACGCCGTACGCGATTGCGATGGTACGCATTTGCCTAAAAATGCTTTGGAAATTGCGGAAAAGGTATACAATACCTATTTTGTCGTACGCGGTGACAATGCTTGGGCGGACAACCACACCGACGAATTGCAAAGCGTACTTTTGACTACCGATTATATGTTGGCTACGGATACGGCGTTGACCATTGATTTGTTGAAGGGATATTCTCATGACCAGCTTGGCGTAAACGAAGAAAATCCTAAAAAATATTGGCAGGTTTTCGACCGCACGACGGGGGAAGAAATTTTCTCTTGGGAATACATAGGCGGGGGGCAGGTACGCGTTGAAAGCACAAAACCTTACCATGAATACTCCGTTAACTTCTTCGCGGTAAACCTTTGGGATTCCACGCAGATGTACAATTATATCACCAACAATTGGAATATTGAAAAGCACAAGGTTATGGAGCCTCGTTTCCAAGCCACCTTCGAGCATATCAAAGACAATATGCGCAAGTGGTGCGATAACAATAAAAACGTCAACGTAGTGCGTTATACCACTTTCTTGTATCATTTCTTCCTCGTTTTCAACGAAATCAACAAGGAAAGACACGTCGATTGGTTTGGCTATCCCATGACGGCTAGCCCGAGAGCGTTTGACGATTTTGAAAAGGAATACGGCTATCAATTGAAAGCGGAAGATATCGTTTCGGCTGGCACTTATCAAAGCAACTTCGTCAACCCCACGCCGAAATTCCGTGATTATATGGAATTTACCGAAAAGTACGTCACCAAGACGGTGCGCGAGCTGGTGGATATTATCCATGCGGAAGGCAAGGAAGCGATGATGTTCCTTGGCGATTCGTGGATTGGGACCGAGCCGTATGGCGATTATTTTAAGGACATGCAATTGGATGCGGTCGTTGGTTCGGTGGGCGGCGGCGTTACGGTAAGAATGCTTTCCGAAATTCCGCACGTGAAATACCACGAAGGTAGATTTTTGCCTTATTTCTTCCCCGATACCTTCTTTGAAGGTAACGAAGAAAACGCTATTGCGGAATTGAATAGAAACTGGGTGACGGCGCGCAGAGCCATGATGAGAAAGCCTTTGGATAGAATGGGCTTCGGCGGCTATTTGCAGTTGGCGGCGACCTTCCCTAAATTTATCGAAAGAGCAGGCGAGGTTTGTGACGAATTCCGTGCGATTTGCGATGCGTCCGGGGCGGCGAAACCTTATTCGGGTTTGACGGTTGCTGTTTTGAATACATGGGGCGCAAAGCGCAGCTGGATGGGCCACATGGTTGCGCACGAGCTTTGGTATCAACAAGTGTATTCCTATCAAGGGGTATACGAAGCGTTGTCGGGCTTGGGAGTGGACGTTCGTTTCATTTCCTTTGACGATATTAAGAAGAACGGTATCGACAAGGATATCGATGTTATCCTCAACGTTGGGGACGAAGGCACGGCGTTTAGCGGCGGCGAATATTGGAACGATTGCGAACTGGTTGCAACCATTAGAAAATGGGTGGCGGACGGTCACGGATTTATCGGCGTAGGCGAACCTACGGCGTATAGAAAGGGCTGTAGAACGTTTGTGCTTGCGGACGTGCTTGGCGTTGACAAAGAAAAGGGTTTTACTCTTTCCGAGGATAAGTATAACATTGAAAAGAAAGCGCATTTCATTACGCAGGACGTAGCGGGTGAAATTGATTACGGCGAAGGCATGAAAAACGTGTATGCGTTGCCTAATTCCGAAGTGCTGGATATTGAAATTTCTCCTCGTTTCAAGAGAAACGTCAACGTAGGCGAAGTGAAGCTTGCCGCCAATCAATATGGCAAGGGCAGGGGTGTGTATATTGCAGGCTTGCCTTACAGCCCTCAAAATGCAAGATTGCTCCTTCGCGCAATGTTCTGGGCACGCGGCAAGGAAGCGGATATGCAAAAGGCATATTCGAGCAATCCCGTTACCGATTGTACCTATTATCCCGAAACCAAAAAATATGCGGTTATCAACAATACGTTTGAAAAGCAAACCACCATTTTCTATGACGTGGACGGAAGAAGCAAAGAGCTCACCTTGCAACCCAACGAAATTGTTTGGATAAAAGCATAAAAGATAGAAAAATAAAAGCCGTGAGGGGAATTTCTCCTCGCGGCTTTTGGCTTTTATTTGCGGCGGAATTACGCGCTTATCGGCGAGAGAAGTTTTGCCGTAGCGCTTGCAAAATTTATTTTTATATGTTATAATATAAAATAATATAAAAGTTATAATATAAAAACGCATTTTAGGAGAGAAAGCAATGAACGTAGTGGTTGGACAATCGGGCGGACCTACGGTGGCGATAAACGCCAGCCTTGCAGGGGTATATCAAGCTTCTAAAAAGCTTGGCGCAGAAAAAGTGTTTGGTATGCAAAACGGCATTTTGGGCTTTTTACAGGAGCGTTTTATTGCGCTTGACGAAATTCTTTGCGATAGCCAACAAATTGAATTGCTGAAGCGTACGCCTGCTTGTTTTCTCGGCAGCTGCCGTTATAAACTCAAGTCAGCGCAGGACAACGTTGAGGAATATGAAAAGATATTTGCCATACTTAAAAAGTATGATATAGGCTATTTTTTCTATATCGGCGGCAACGATAGCATGGATACGGTTGCGAAGCTGTCGGCGTACGGCAAGCAAATTGGCAGCGACGTGCGTTTTGTCGGCGTACCCAAAACCATTGATAACGATTTAACGGAAACCGATCATACCCCTGGCTATGGCAGCGCAGCAAAATTTGTAGCAACCACCATGAAAGAATTGGTTTGTGATTCCACCATTTACGATATTCCGTCCATTACCATAGTGGAAATTATGGGCAGAAACGCAGGCTGGCTGACGGCGGCAGCGGCGTTGGCGAAAGGGGATGATTGTCTTGGCGTGGATATGATTTTCTTGCCCGAAACGCCCTTTACGCTGGAGGACTTCATTGAAAGAATTTCCAAGCGTTTAAAGGTGAAAAAAGGCTTGGTTATCGCCGTATCCGAGGGGGTTAAATTGCCCGACGGGCGGTACGTTTGCGAGTTGGCGGATTGCGGTCAAGAACAGGACGTTTTCGGACATAAGCAATTGACGGGGACGGCGTTGTTCCTTGCCGGCGAATGTACAAAACGCTTGAAAATAAAAGCGCGCGCCATTGAATTGTCCACTTTGCAGCGTTGCGCTTCGCACGTAGCGAGCTTGACGGACATTGACGAGGCTTGCCGCGTCGGTGAAGCGGCGGTTATGGCGGCGGCGGAAGGGAAAAGCGGTGTAGCGTCCATTTTCGTCCGTCTTTCCAACGCGCCCTATAAGTGCGGAACAAGCGTAATGGATATCAACGAAATTGCCAACCAAGAAAAGACCATCCCTTTAGAATGGATTGACGTTGAAAACGCAGGTGTGAAAGAGGAATATTTGGCGTATGCAAGACCTTTAATTCAAGGGGAGTTGACGCCTTTTTACGACAACGGATTGCCTTGCCATATCGTAGGGCGTTTAATGAGATAAAACAAACGCAGGAGTGTTAAAAATGAGAATTTTTAAAAAACAAGCAGGAAAGGATTTCGTTATCCTCAATATAACCGATCCGCAGTTGTCGGCGGAAGAATGGGCAACGCAAACCAAGCACCGCAAAATTTTGGAATATACCATTACGCAATTGATAGAAAAAGTGCAACCCGATTTGATTACCGTTTCGGGGGATCTGGCGTGGGCAGGGCAAGATGCGGCATACGACGCTTTTGCAAGCTTTTTAAACGCATTCCAAATTCCCTGGGCTCCCGTTTGGGGGAACCACGACAACCAAAACGGCCCCGAATTTATCGACGGCGTTGTGGCGAGATATATAACCTATTCGCATTGTGTTTACGAAAAGGGCGACGAGGCGTTTGGCAATGGCAATTACGTAATTTCCATTGAAGAAAACGGCGTACCCGTATCGGCGCTTGTAATGATGGATTCCCACGATCGCTTGCCGTACACGAATGAAAAAGGGGAAACGCAAATGGCTTGGGCGAAACTTCTTCCCGAGCAAGGCGTATGGTATGCCGAACAAGTAAAGGCTTTGCAGGCGCAGGGCTGTAAGGACGTAACGGCGCTTTTACATATTCCCATATACGCATACCACGAAGCGGCGGAGGCTGTGTTTAAAACGGCAGGCACGCCTGCGGAGAGTGAAGCGTACGTTGAGGGCGTTGGCTATCAATACGAAGGCGTTTCATGCTATCCCGAAGAGGACGGAATGTTTGACGTTTTCAAACAAACGCAAATCACAAAGCGTGTCCTTGTAGGACACGACCACGTCAATAATTGGATGATACAATGGCGGGGGATTCAGCTTATTTATGCCTTAAAAGCAGGGGCTGGTTGTTATTGGAATCCTCAATTAAACGGCGGTACGGTGCTGAAAATCAATGAGGGCGGCGTGTACGAAGTTTATCACCAATACGTAAACGTATCGCAATTTTAACGGCGTGCAGGAGAGAAGATGAGCCTTTCTAACAAAACAAAAAAATGGCTAAAATCCCACGCTCCTGCCGATATGCGAGGCAAGACGGTGATAATCACGGGCGCAAACAGCGGCGTGGGTTTTAAATCGGCGGAAACCATGGCGTATCTCGGCGCAAAAGTGATTATGGCGTGCCGCAATGCCGAGAAAGCGGAAAGGGCGAAAACGGAGCTGTTAAACGAATATCCCGATGCGCAAATAGAGCTTATGGCTTTAGATTTAGCGGATTTTTCGTCCATTGAGGCGTTTGTGGAAAACATAAAGGCGAAGCAAACGGATATTCATTTGTTTGTCAACAACGCAGGGGTATTTCACCAACCCGACAAAAAGACGGCGGACGGGTTGGAATTGGTGTTGGGTACAAACTATTTCGGCACTTATTATTTGACGGAAACCTTAATGCCGTATTTGCAAACGCTTCCGCACGAAGTACAATACGTAAACACGATTTCCATTATCCACAAAACGGCGAAAAAGGTGGATTATAGCAATTTTTATTACGAGAAGAAATACGGAAACTTTCGCGTATATGCGCGTTCCAAGCTTTGCCTTGCGCGCTACACCTACGCCTTGGCGCAAGCTTGCGCAAAGAGCAACGTTCGGGTGCTTATGAACCACCCTGGCATTGCCATTACGCCGTTGGGTATCAACGCTTTTGGCTCGAAAGTCGGTAGGCTGGCAAAGGTGTTTTCAAAATTGTTCAATTCCCCGGAAAAATCGTCCTTGTCCTTGGCGCTTATCGCTGCGCGGAATTTTGAGGATGGAAGCATTATCGGGCCTAACGCCTTGTTTGGCGGTTGGGGGTATCCAAAACGCAATAAAGTGAAAAAGAAAGTGAAGGTCGGCGCCGAGCAATTGCTTGGCTTTACCAAAGCGGAAATTAAAAAAACGCGCGCTCGTTGACAAGCGCGTAAGGGAATACATACAAAACGAAAAAGGGAAAAATATGAAAGAACTCATCGGAAAAAAATTAAACAACGTGGAATTTTTGCAAAGGGACGGCAAGCTGTACGGGCATTTAAACAACAGCGGCGTGTCCGTGGAATATGAAATTAAACCCGTTGCACCCAAGCAGCCCATTGAGATGATTTTGATGGATTTGGACGGCACGACGGTAACGAGTGAGGAATTTTGGATTTACATTATCGAACGCACCATGCAAGATTTGGTGGGGGACAAAACTTTCACGCTTGCGGAAGCGGACGTGCCTTTCGTTTCGGGCTTTACGACGGCGGATCATTTGCAGTATTGCATTGATAAATATTACCCTGGACAAAGCTTGAGCAAGGCGATAGAAATTTATCACCAAGTAGCCAAAGCGGAATTGGACGAAATTTTGAAGGGCGGCGGCAGAAGCGAAGCTTTTATCCCTACGCCTGGCTTGAAAGAATTTTTATACGAAATCAAACGTAGGGGTATCAAAATCGGTTTGGTAACCAGCGGCCTTGATTATAAAGCAATTCCCGAAATCGTGGCGGTATTCCGTACGTTGGATATGGGCGATCCTACGCAATTCTATGACGCAATTATTACGGGCGGACATAGAAAGGACGTAAACGAATACGGCACGCTTGGCGAAATTGTAGCCAAGCCCCACCCTTGGATTTATACGGAAATTGCGTACATGGGCTTAAAGGTAAAAGATCCCACGCGCGTGCTGGGTATAGAAGATTCGGCGGCAGGGGTTCTGTCCTTGCGTTTTGCAGGTTTCCCCGTAGTAGGCTTAAACAGCGGCAATATCGGACAAAGCGGTTTGGATTGCCTTTGCTGTAAAAAAGTGGACGATTTGAAAGAGATTTTAGAATTGCTTTAATTGACAAGCACTAGGAAAGTTGGAGGCTATATGAACGCTTTTGAAAATGCGAAATGGATTTGGGTGGAGCAAACGGCATCCCCCGACACCTACGGCGAATTTTATCGTGAATTTGTATGGCAGGGCGGTGCGGCGGAATGCCGTATTTCCTGCGACGGAGATTATACGCTGTTTATTAACGGCAAGTACGTTTCCAGCGGTCAATATGGGGATTACGAGTGGTATAAATCGTACGACAGCATAGACGTTACGCCCTATTTGACGGAGGGAAACAATAAGCTTGCGGTATTGGTATGGCATTTCGGGGAAAATTCTTCGAGATACTTAAAAGCGCAGGCAGGATTGATTTTTGAGATAAAAGCAGGGGGGCAGGTATGCGTTGAAAGTGATGAAAACACACTTTCGAGGTATAGCCGCTGTTATGAAAACGGCAGGAAAAAGTTGATTACCGTGCAGCTTGGTTTTGGCTTTGCCTACGACGCAAGAAGGGAGGACAATTGGCAAAACGGCGAGGGCGAGGGCTTTGCTGCTTCCGCGGTTGTGCAAAAACAATGCTCGTTTGTCGCGCGCCCTGTAAAAAAATCGGTATTGTTGCCTGCAAAGCAGGGCAAAGTGATTGTCAGCGAGGACGGGAAATTTATCACCGTTGACCTCGGCGAAGAAACGGTAGGGCTGTTGTCTATGGCATTTGCCAGCGAAAATGCGCAAAAATTGCTTATTTCTTACGGTGAAGATTTGCAGGACGGCAAGGTGCGCCGCTTGATTGGAAAACGTGATTTTAGCGTGGAATATCATGCAAAAGCAGGCGAAAACGAATATACGAATTATATGTTGCGCTTTGGCGTAAGATATTTCCAAATTGAATGCGACGAGCCTATTCAATTGCATTCCTTGGCGGTGTTGCCGCAGGTATATCCCACGACGGTGAAGCCGTTTACGGCAACGGATAAGCAGGTGGAAGATATCTACAATTTGTGCGTCAACAGCTTGAAGCTGTGTATGATGGAGCATTACGTCGATTGCCCTTGGCGCGAGCAATGCTTATATGCCTTCGATTCTCGCAATCAAATGCTGTGCGGATATTACGTTTTCGAGGATGGCAATTTCGATTACGTTCGCGCAAACTTGTTGCTCATGAGTCAAGACCGTTATCCCAGCGGTTTGATGTCCATTTGTTATCCTTGCGGTATTGATTTGACCATTCCTTCCTTCTCGTTGCATTATACGCTGTCGGTAAAGGAATATATCGAATATTCTGGGGATAAAACGCTGGCGAAAGAGGTTGCGCCTCGCATTATCCAATTCCTGGATACCATTTTATCGCGCAGAGGGGAAGATGGACTTATCTGCCGCTTTGAGGGGGAAAATAATTGGAATTTCTACGATTGGTCCACCCATTCCGAGGGGGAATTACACGGCTTGTCCGACGTGCTTCCCGATGCGCAGCTTAACATTTTGACGGTGATTGGGCTTCGTTGCTTTAAGGAAATTTGCGCTATGGCGGATATCGAATATCCTTACGGCGATACGGCGGAAGAATTGGCAAAAGCCGCGTACGAAGCGTTCTATAACAAGACGGAGCAAGCCATGTCCGTAACGGTAGGCGGTACGGAATTTGTTGAATTTGTCAATGCAATTGCCGTTATTGCAGGCATTGTAACGGGCGACGAAGCAAAGAATATTTGTAAAAAACTTGCTACGAAAGCTTTGGTGCCTTGCTCGCTTAGCACGAAGTGCTTTATCTATGATGCGCTGTTAAAAGTGGACGAGAAAAAGTACCGCGATTGGATTTTGTTGGAAATTAGAAAAGATTACAAGAAAATGTTAGAAGCAGGCTCTACGGCGACGTGGGAAACGGAGGACGGGGCGGCGGCGTTTGATAACGCAGGTAGCTTGTGCCATGGTTGGACGGCAATCCCTGTATACTATTTCAGAAAACTTGGATTGGTAAAATAAGAAAAAAGCGGTTTTCAATGCGTTTGCGTTGAAAACCGTTTTAACGTTTTTTAAATTCTTCTCCGTTGATTAAAAAATCAATGGAAACATTGAAATATTGGGACAATTTAACC
>JAZOVQ010000005.1:0-11905 GCA_045658805.1 Candidatus Scatosoma sp. | reverse complement strand
GAAATGAACCTTGAAAACGCCCAATCGCAAAGCATTTCCTCTATCGTGTAGAACGGCAAAGCAAGCTTTTGTTTTCCGCTATTTCTTATCATCAAAATATCGCATAAATCACGCGCGTCACTCCCCCAACTTTCAGGGCGTTGCTCATCCACGAACACCTTAATAAACGGATAATTATCTACCGTTGCACTGTGACGGCACATCTTCAGCCAAGCATTGAACAGGTCGTTCTTCTGGTTGGCTTCGTCTGCGCCTTTCTTCATTTCTTTCAGCTCCAACATATTCGCGCGCTCTTTGCCGATTTCCGTGATTACCACAACGCCGAACTCAAAGCTACCTGCCTTCGGGTTATTCGCAATAACCTTTTTCCCCAAGCGAAGAACGTCAAAATCAAGAATATGCGCAAAGCGCGTATATTCGGGTGCAGGCGAAAAAAAGCTGTATGCGCGCATAGGAAAATTACCGCTGTCGTACAAAATATCTTCCTCTCGGATAGAATAATTCGCCACCAAAAGGCTGCTTTCAATCACGTAGATAAAATACAATTTCGCATACGTTTCCAACACGTCAAACAGGTATTCCCGCTTTAACGCGCTGTCAAAATACATTCCATATCTACACACGTCGTAGCCGTATAATTGCAAGGCAGCATTGCCATGTTTTTCGTATCTTTCTCGTTTTTGAGCCACCCATGTACGGATTGAAGCAAGATTATATATCCTGCCGTACTCCATACATTTCTTGATTTCATTCTCAAAGCATATCCACGGGAAGAATGGAAACTTCATATCCTGCTTTTGTAGCCTTCTAAATGCCTCTTGCCGAAACATCACCGTTTGCGACAGCGACATATCCGTTGTCAGAGTTGTTTTACGCTTGCCCATACTCCCGCAGGACATAGACACTATCGGCAGTTCCTTGATAAAACCGCAGTCGCGCGCCTCGTTGTGTTCCAAGACGTTTCTTGCCCTGCTCTCGCGCATACGACAGAATATTATCCATGCAACCGTTCCCGTAATAAACCACGGGAAATGCCGTATCACAAGCAATAAATCCTTGAAAAGATTGATAACCTGCGGATATAAAGAAAGCATGTCGAACGATACAGCAAAATAGAAATAATAGGATATAAACGCCACGAGTATAGACAAGAAGTTGATATTCCCCAGCCATATCAACAACCATGCCGTTTTCCACCTTGGGCTGTTATCCAAAAAACAGCGATACCCCAAGATAAACCTTTTCAACGGCTGATAAGTTACACCGCTTATTCTCTTAAAAATCCGTAGTGGTAACGTATCCCTGCCGTGGTTCGTGTTCGGCGTATTGTAAATCTTACGTACAATCACCACCGCTAAAATCGCAACGGGAATCAGCAAAACCAAAATCCTTGAAACGTTCCCTATCCCCTCGCCTATTCCGCTGAAATATGCGCCAAGATTTTTTCCGTTTACGAGCAGCGTAAAATATGCTTTAAATTTCAGCCAAAACGTGCTCGGCGTAGACGGCAACGGAATAACTTCCCCAGCAACCACGTCAGACGGCTCGATTACCTCTACTTTCGTAGTGTTTTCTATCTCGAATATTTCACAAAAGTAGAATTTTATCGACGAACCTAGCTCGGTTATCGTTTCCCATAAACGTATATACGACCGCGTACACCAAAATGCGCCTATACATAAAAATATCGCCGTTATCACGATGGATAAGGCAATATATACCTTACGAAGATTACCCACCGTCAGCCCTCCTCGTTAAAAGATGTTTGGAATTTTCGTCATAAATTGTATTTTCATCAATCGCTACAAACCTATATACTGTTTCATTCTTTTTCATCTTTATCACTCCTTCCGTATAGTCCGTAATTTCCATTAAAATCACTTCGTTTTCGCCTGTGCCGTACCACGCGCCATCGTCCGTGAACGCGACCATGGTATTGTCCTTTCCTTCAAAAACCACTCGTTTATAGCCGTCTAAATCCTCTGGATAGTTCGCCAATCGGTTGCCCGTAAACACAAGACAACCGACCAGCAAAACTGTCAGAATCAATATAACGACCGCGAGTATTCGTTTACCCGTTTTCGCCATATTCCTCTTCGTCCTCCTTCTTCCGCTTTCGCTTCCTTATCGCATTCCCTATCGCCTTAAACGGTGCCGTTACCAACCACGCAATACCTTGTCCTATCAAAACAAAGAACGGTTGCAAGAACGGCCAACCGATAATTACGATTACAACCACAAAAATCACCACAATCGCAATTTTTAACCACTTCAACCACGCAGGCTCTTTATCCGATTGCGTATATATGGGTGGCGTTGCATCAGGCACTACGTCAATCGGATCGGAAACCACGGGAATAACTGTATCTACGCTCCCATTGGAAAAGGTAACGTCAATGATGTCAAAGTCAAGATTTACCGTCTGTTGGAAGAAAAACGCGTTGCTATCCACTTCCTCCCAAGTTTCCTGCCACAATAGTTTTCCTTCCTTCAACAGCGTTGCTTCCTGCGAAATATAATCGCTCGTCTGATAACGGAATAAATAGGTCGTACAAAGAGCTTTATTTTCTTCGTAGTATTTCTTAAAATCCGCGTAATCGGCTTTGGATATGTACAATCTCTTGCAAATTTCCTCTTCCGTCCCTGCGAAATCGTCTTCCGTTACTGCGTGGATGGCTTCGATTCCATCAAACGTTGTTGTGGATACGTCGCCTTTTAAGTTCCAGAGCTTATCCCACCAGCTTTTTGAAATCTTTTCACTTGTCAATGAAAACGTTTCATCCTCTTCAATATTCACTTCCGTAAATTCGCTGTCGTAGCTTTCAAACATACACGCGCTATACTTATCATTGACAAGCGGCGTTCCGTATTTTGTTTTACTTGCTTTGAGTTTAGAAAGAATATCCTCCGACGAAACCGTATAATTATCCGCACTATCCGTTCCGCTTCCTGCGAAATACAAAGCGTATAACGTTTTCACGTCATCGCCGTAGTATTCGTCTATTGTCCAGTTCCCTGGCCAAAACGCTAAACGATTAAAGGCGTACCCATAACTGTGATTTGTAATTGAACCCATACCTGTTGCCGTCGTCATTCGATGCGCGCCAAGATACATATAGTTCAAATCCTCGTTATGCGTACTCATATCCTTACCGACAAACGGAAGAATTGCGTCATACGCCGATTCATTACCCGTTACGAGTGATGGCGCTAAAACTGCATTTTTCCACATAGCGTGAACTGCCGTCATTGCGCCGTATCTTTGGATAATATCGTTTGGAACAGCAAAATATACGGAATGCAAGCTATCTTGCGTATAATTATTCTTCCCGTTCGTACCGCTTGGACGGTAGGTTGTCGAATGTACGTTCATCGTTAATACTTCCGCTTGCTCGCTGTCGCAAACAAGTGTATTCCCTGCATCCGCATTACTGCCGTACCCTGCCGCGTAACCGCTATAATGATACGTCGTACCTACCGAAAACTCCGTTGCGTTCGTTTTGCCTGCCTGCACAAGCTCCACACCGCTTACACGGTAAATACGTTCACTGCTATTGAGCGTTTCGAGAATTTCTTTCTCCTGCCCGCCCGTAAGCACAACCTTGAATTTATAGAACAAACGCTCGTAATTTGTTTCCGTACTGCAATTCAAAAATTTTAGCGGATATTTATGATAATTCGTGCTTGTACTTGCGCCGTATGCGAGCTGAACGGTATTCAGTTCGTTGTTTACGTCAAAATTCAAGCCTTTGGGGTTATAAACGTAAACGTACAAGCCGTAATTATCCTGCAAGTTCCTATAAAACGAATAGCAATACTCCACAAGCGACAACACTTCCGTGTCCTTAAAGGCATTGAAACCGTACTCCGTTAGTGAAAACTGCTCTCCGTCTATGGTAGACTCCTTCAAATCGTCCATTACGTTTGTTTGTTCATAGGTCAAAGCCGTACTCGCTTTTGCGGAAACGTTAGGAAGGACAGCAGGGAAGAACCCTGCCATCACAACCCATAACGAAAGAACAAACGAGAGTATTGCAAAACCTAGTTTCTTACAAATTCTCGCCATAGCCCCTCCTTTTTACGATACCGTTACCGTAATACCAAACGCTTCGCCTGCTACGTACACGCCGATTACAGCCGTACCTGCCTTTAACGCTTTCACGTTGCCATTATCGTCTATCGTTACAACGCTCGTGTCCGTAGAACGATACCAAACGGGAACGTTTACGTCGGGCGTAATCTCCACGTCTACCTTAAAGGTTTGTCCTACGGAAACAGTCTTCGGTCCCGTGGGCGACACTTCAAAGAGATACGTGCTGCCATCGTCCGTCGAAACTTCCAAGCCATTCGCAAGGTCTACCGACTGATTTACATACCCTTTCAGCTTAGCGAGTTCCGTTCCCGAAAAGCTATCCAACCCCAAAGTATGCGCGTTCAACGCCGCCGACGCTACGTATGCAATACTTCTTGCGTTAGAACGGTAAGTCACCCCATCGGGTAGCTTGCTGTATTGATAGGACGACGTGTTCCCACTCTTCGTTGCAAGCACCAACATACAAACAAAGTTACGGTTGATATTTTTGTACATAACGTTATTCAAACGGAAACGCACATAATAATTGTCGCCGTTCTCATAATAATTGCTTTCTTCAAGCGTAGAATAGATAATGGTTTTCCCTGCATTGTTCAATGCCGTTACCCAATCCATATACGTGTAGTTATTTACATTTACGCTATCAAAAGTTTCTACGGGTGCAATCAAGAACGCCAAAGACTTATTCTCGTCATTATCCACCGCCTCTTTCACGGCACTCGTTACGTTACACGTAAAACGAATGGATGGTTCGTATTCTTCCTCGCCCAAATAAATCGACGCGCCCGATACCATATTCAAACCGTCTGCAATATACTGCGATACATTTACGGGATCCACCAACCCATGCTGTTCTACAACGGGAGGAACAATAGGAGTGTCTTCGTCCTCTGAACCACTACTATTACCGCCGTTATTACCACTTGAATTGCCATTACCCGAAGTACCACTGTCCGTATTGCTATCATCGGGCGTTACGTCACCCAAGCTATCATCAGGCTGTTCAATTTGCGCATCGTTATTGACGGTTTTCGCAATCAAAACTGCACTCCCGCCGATACCTGCTATCAAGAGCAAGCACAATAAAACATATAAAAATTTCTTCATTTTTGCCTCCTATACTTTAATTTTCTTTGTCGAGAACGACTACATAGCCGCCCCCGATTACCCCGATTTCCAAACACTCAGTTTCCTGCGTAAGCTCAAACCAAATATCGGGAATCGTTTTATTATCGCCCATACCCGTAAATACGTTTTCGTCAAGATAGATATCGAAATAATCGTCACCGCCGTCCACTTCTGCATCTACGCAAAGGCGAACACCGTCAGTCCAATAGATATAGCCCGAAGCAAGATGGCTTGTAGATATACCGATTTTTACTTGGGGTAAATCCAGCTCCACTGTTTCTCCTGGTTCTCTGAAACCGCCGTTAAAACCGCCGTCTGCCGTTACCAAATTCAAGACGATATACGACTCGGAATTGGGATTGCTTAAATCGATATAGAAGCGATACCATTTCCCTACTTGGAAATCCTCTACGCTCGTTAAAAGTATTTCACCTTCTTTGAGCTGTGGCGGAATCGTTGACTTATCCACTTCCACCTGCTTGTAAACGGTAATCGGCGCTTGCGTACTGCTATAACACGAAAAAAGCTTGCTTGTCGCATTGAACATCAATACGTTTTTACTACTTGTTCCCTGTGCCACGATACTTGCCACGTTGTTTGCATCTATCTCAATCTTCCAAGAGGAATTTTCATCAATAGACGCGCGCGTTTTTAACACGTTGCTAGACGAACTTGCCGCATACAAATACCCCGTACCCACGTTAAATGCAAAGGTATTTTCAACCAACCCCTGCTCCAATGTAATCACCTGCACATCAGCATTTGCCGATACCATGTCTGCGTTCTTCGATACTTCCACCGCTAAACGATTGCTTGCATTTTGCGTTGTTGAAAGCGCATATTCTTCCGCTTGCGCTACGATTACAATTTGCTCCCCTACGCTAAACTCCGTATTTTCGGTACAAAGCTGCCACACCTTTACCATTTGCGGTTTGACTTCCACGTTGGTATTTCCACCGCCGTTGTCGCTTGAATCGTTTTCATCGGACGGTTCTTGCGCACTACTGTCCGTAGAGTCGTCCGCAGGCTGCTCCACACTTGAATCGTCCTTCAAATGCTTTGCAAGCGCAAACGAACCACCCACCGCGCCAACCGCCAATAAAACGCATAAAATTATCGTTATAATTTTCTTCATTGCCTGCCTCCTTAAAAGATTAAGTTGGTTTCATTGAGGTCGATACCGTCTATCTCGTCGCCATAAGAACTACCGCCTGTCGAAGTATCATTTTTATCCGCAGGCGTAGAGTCCTTATTTGAGCGGAATACCACGGCAAGACCGCCTACCGCTACTATGCACAAAAACAGCGCTAAAATCAGACTCCATTTCTTCATAGCTTACCTCCGCATTAAAACACGCAGCTCGTATAGTCCAGCGCGAGCGCATTTACAGGCGTATTATTTGTGTAGCCCGTACATACCAACTGCGAACTGTACGTATAGGTATTGTGTTTTCCCGTAAGCGTAAGCGTTACCGTACAAAGATTCGGGCATGTGATATCCGACATATATTCGATAATCTCTGCCGTCGTCAACGTATCAAACGCAATATCGCCTGCACGCTGCATAATAAGCCAATTCTTCATATCGTGCGCGTAGTCGAAATAGTATTCCTTGCCATGCCAATTTGTTACAGTTACGTCCGCAAAGCCGATACCCGTGGGATAAAGGTCTTTCATGTTGAACCACTGCTCCGAATCAGAAGGCTGCTTAAAGGTTACCGTCTTGGTGAACGCCTCTGCAATCGTATAAACGTTATCCGTCGTAACAGTTGCATTGATAACACCGCCGGGACCGTTTACGCCGTCACAAACTTCGTACTGAATTGCAGTCGCGCCGCCAAAATTCACGGCAATATTACCGATATTAAGCGAAGCCGCCGTTACCTTTTGCGCATAATCCGCCGTACATATCGCCAACACGTTAGGATTATCTTGCGATTTCGCCATAATCATAATCTGCGTGCCAAACGGTTGTAAGCAAGATACCGTTGCCATTTTACTGTCAGACATCGGGGTTACCGTTACGTAATCCGTTACCGTCTTCCCGCTTGCCCATGTAGAAGAAGGATCTCTCCAAGAAATACTCCAATCCACCCCATGGTTTCCTGCGTCAGAAGGCGTAATCGTTGCTGTAAGCGTATACGCCGTTTCCGCAAGCGGAGAAATCCCGTAATCTTCGTACTCCGTAGAAAGAAGCGTTGCGCTCATAAGCTTAATGCCGTTGCCTTGGCTTTCACCAAGTTGCATACCGCCGCCCATTGCCGTTTGCTCAATGCCTACGTTTGCCTGATTATCCGCCTCTTTATCCTTACACGCTACCGCCGTAAACGCGCACGTACATAAAGTTGCTACCGCTAAAACACCTGCTAAAATCTTTTTCATTATTTTTTACCTCCACGCTCATATTGGTTGATATATTTGTCTGCTTTGCGACGTTTCGACAACCCCTTCTTGTAGCCATACGCCGCAGCCGTTTTTGCGCCTACACGGTTAGGAATATCATACGATTCCACCCAGCCGCGTGCAAAGCCAATGTCATACGCGTCACGGATATCCGAGGCGTACTTTTTGCCATAATTCTTTACCTTAGCGCCCTGCTTTTTTGCATAGGCTTTTGCCTTAGAACCCGTATCTTTTACGGTTTCCTTGAAACTGCGTTTTTGTTTTACGTTTTCCATAAAATCCTCCAAATTGTTTTATTTTTAAAGGGGTGTAATTTTTCCATCACACCCCTTTTTCAGAGTGCTTAACCTTTACCGATTTTCACACTCAACTCGTACCTGCCTACCTCAAATTACAGTTATGCGCCTTGCAACTGCATAAGGATATTCAAATACGACTTGTCGCTTTCCTGCGCGAGCTTGAGCTTGTACGTATATACAAGACCGTCCGCATCCACGACTTGCGCTTCGTAAACCATATATTTCGTTACGTTGCCTTTTTCATCCGTCATCGTTTCCTCGTGCATAATAAGATTTACCTTCGGATTGATTTCAAACATAAGGTCAAGCAACTCATAGCCGCCCAAGTCCTTTGCCAAGAAGTCTGCCTTGACTTCTCTGCCATGCACTACGCCGCGCACGAAATAGTTATACATTTCCTTACCGTTTTTCGCCACAAAAGTTTCTCTTTCCAATACCAATGCTTGGTTTTTCATAATAATTTTTTCTCCTTCAAATTTTTATAATTTTTCTTCTTGCATCTGCTTCATGCAGTCGCCACACACCACGTTCACCGCTTTTGTCGCGCGAACGCTTATTTCGCAATCGGGGCAAACGTATTTACGAACGCTTACATCCCTTACCCGTTTGACTTTTATCGGCATTTCCCGATAAATCAGCCTTTGCGGATGCTGTTTCAAAAAATCCTGTAAAAGCTGCACACAACTTTCCTTTAACGTCGTTACAGCCCAACCTCTACCCCGAACGTATTCCACGTCCAGCCCGTGGTCTTCTGCAATCTGACGAAAAAGTTTGTTATGAAAGCTTCCTGAACGCGCGGTATCTTGAAAATGATTTACCCTTGCGAATTGATGGCACATCTCATGGATAAGCGTGGACACTGTTTCAGAAATTGAACGGTTTAAGAACTGCGCCGAGAGATTAATCTCGTACATGCCCTCGTCATTTTCGTTTTCTTTCCATAATTTGTCACGCGTTATCCAACCGTATGCCTTGTTCTTTTCGTCCGGGCTTATCGTTAAAACGGGCTTTGTAAGCTCGCCGCCGAACAGCTTTTCATTGAAAAAATCGTACATCTCGGATATGTAGTTTATCGTATCCTGATACTGTCTTACCCCGATTGCCATTGCCTACACCGCCTTAATTCTTTTTGCGCTTCTTGGCTTTCTCCAAGATTTCCTCGCCGCCCTTACCAATGATTTGGGAATAGGCAGCAGCTTCATCCTTGTCCGCGCCGGCATTCTTCGCCTTGTTGTACTTATAAGCGCCCGCTTGGTCCGAAAGGCATTGGAAATAGCCTCTCATTTTACCCTTTTCGCCCTCTGTCAATTCTTGACCGTCCTTTTTACCACCGATATGAACACCGAGTTTATACTGTTCGGCATAATCTGCGGCACGGCGGCTCGTCAATCGCCAAAAACGTTTTTTCGGCGCGTTGTTTTGAGTATTTTCTGCCATATCTGTTCTCCTATAATTATTTTTTGCCCTATTTCGCCTTCGGGCTATTGCGCCTACTTTCTTGATGGGTTTGAACCATCGGCATTTCGGCTTATATAATTGTAATTTTTATAATCCAACGCTTTTACCCTTTTGGAACGCTACGCTCCGTGCGCGCTTGTGTAGGTGGCCACCTTTACCTTGCAAGACACGAAACCCTCGCTCTTTTTCCGTAATCGCGTTTATTATCCCGATATTATTTATCCAAGTTTTCCTTTAAATACTGAATCAATCTTCCATTCAGAATTTGCACGTAATACCTTGTATATCCCATTTCCCTCGCCAATGCACCCTGCGACCAGCCTTTCATATAAAGACCTACGTACACGTGGTACAATTTTATAGGCGCACAACGAATAACCCTCGAATATCTTTCAAGCAATTCTTCTATTACCGAACAAGACAATTCTGTCATATACACGTCCAACTTTTCTTTCTGCTGATAATAATATTTAAGTTCTTCCAACTCTTCTTTTATCTTTTCATCCGCATACATTTCACAACTCCTCATCGTAGGGCTTTTTACCCCTTTCACTATGGTTTGCCTGAAATTTTTTCGTTTTGGTCGCGATTTTTAGAAAAAAGTTTTTAATTTTTGCGTATGAACATAAGTTTTTTTCAAACCTAATTTCTCCGCAAGCGCACGCTCTGTTAAATTTTCGTAGAAAATTCCGTAAATTATTTGTTGCTCTTCAAACGATAATTCAGCCAACGCTTTTTCTAAAATAATCTTTTCCTCACCTTGGATTATAAAATTATCTAAGTCAACCGCATCATCTGCCAAAATTTCCTCACCGTTCCCTTCTTCGTCGCCAAGTAACTTCCTTTCAATCGAAATTTCACTGATATCCAGTTCCTTGCGCATTTCCGCTAAATATCTTTTCCGATTTTCTTCCTTTCGGTGTTGTTTGTACATCGAAGGAGGCAACTCCACACCAATACAATTCCCGCGCGCGTCTTTACATATATCAAAACGCCGCTGCTTACCTTCTTCCGACGATAAAAATTCCTTCAAGGCTTTGCCTTTAAGAACCTTATACGTTTTTGTTCCGTCCAAAGACTTAATTGTACCATCGGGATCTGCTACATAAAATTTTTTCATTTTTGTTCTCCTTTCTCTCGTCAAAGAAGAACAATAAAAGCCAAGCAAATAAAATAGGCAGGAGCAGCTTTTTTATGCATTACCCCTGCCTTTACCCGAAAAAATGGTGCAATAAAGTTGGGGTATGCACACGACGTTCCCGGATTTAATTCTTAATCCTTTACGCTATGTCATATCCGCTTGTCCTTTATTGCAAATCGGGACGAGATTTTATATATTTTTTATTTTTATTTTCTTTATAAAAAAGAAAAGGTCATCGATAAATACGCCCCCCTTTGGAAGCATATCCACCGATGACCTTATCATGTAATTTTTCTGATTCGTATCTATCGTCTTAATATAGCTCTTTACTTGGATTTGTTAATCCCTATTTCAGATCGACCAAGCAAGTCACTATACCGATTATTCAATTGTTATTAAATTGTTATTTAGTTTTACTTTTGGGACCAAAAATCTCAAACATTACGTGCCTCTTCCCCTTAAGAGAAGATATCACTATTGTTCCGCAACGCAAACATTTATATTTTTTAGCTCCATAATCCGTTTGCTCTGCTTCGACTTTGCTTTGACAACATACACAAAAATCTAACAAATTTTTCATAATCCTTCCTCTCCTTGATATCCAGAAATTTTGCCACATTCCTACCATACCAGTTGCTATTAACGTTTCCTCCATCTTTCTTACCTCCCATAAATTTTATTTCGTTCATTTTCTCCCTTTACGCAAAAAGACGCTACACCGATAAAACCTAACTTGTTTTTGGCTTTAACGGTGCAGCGCTTATGTACTACATCGCAGGGTAACCCCTTGTTTGGATTGCAACATTATATTACGGCATAATATCCCTATAATACTGCAAACATTTTTTGCAAAAAAAAGCCGCTTTTTGCAAAAACTACTGATTTCCAAATAAAACATTTGGTCAGAGCTTCACTCAGCGACATCTTATAATTATGATAGTATTAAATCGTACTATCCTTCGCTACACGAACGGATATACGATTCTCACTTTAATTACTTATGTAATCAAAGCGCGCAAATCCACTCGTGCGCACTTCCCCGATGCGAAGCAACGCCAACCTGTTCCATTTCTGCTTGTACTAAAATTTTTATTGAATCCATTAATTTTTTACCTAACTACTTGAAATAAATCCTGAGTAGCTTGGGGAACCACTGTTCCCTTTTTCCTTTGTATAATCTATGGGTTTACGGACGCCAGCGGATTCTTTAACGCCGTAATAAAGGTTTCCCATCTACCTTTGTGCCTTATTATAACCGACAATTTTCGGAAAGTCAATAGGATTTTGAAATTTTTTTTGCTTTTTTGGAAAATTTTTCAAATTGAATAGACAAGCGTTAATACATAGTTGGCATCTCTTGACATTTTTCATCCCACTATCGGCA
>JAZOVQ010000004.1:0-12506 GCA_045658805.1 Candidatus Scatosoma sp. | reverse complement strand
AAGGTAATCAAGCCCGTCTCACCATACGTCATATAATCAAACAAATCGGTGTGTACTTCGTCCTGACCGCGGTTGGAATACAACACTTCCGTGCCTACGCCGTCGTCCGCGTAATTGATAACGATAGCAAAATCGAAATCGTATTCGTGAATGCTATAACGGTTATAGAAACCTGCTTTCAAGGTGGACGTGCCGTCTCTACCCGTCATATCCTCCATGATAAACAAGCCGTTTGCATCCGAATCGTTTTGCAAGCCGCAGGTCGTACATACGTAGCAACCAAGCTCGTAATCATAACAGAAGTAATGTCCCGTGGGCGTGCCATATTCGCTATATTCACCAAGCCCACATGCGATACAACGATGATATTCGAGGTTGTATTGCGTACAAGAGGATTCGAGCAAATACCAATTATACCAGCTGTCCGCGTGCGCCTCAGAACCTTCGCAGCTAATGAATTCTACCACTCTACCATTTTCGAGATAGAAATTGTATTCAACGAAATTACAATATTCGTCAATTTCTTTACGCCAGCCATCCGTTCTTTGCAAATTGCTGTAATAAATCCATCTATTGTAACGGTCGTAACGTTCGATATACCCTGCGCCGCAGCCGCCAACGCAAGCATACGTAATTTCTCTTACGCCATTGCCAAGATCTACCGTCGTAGACTGGTAATCATGTCTATCCATATAATAATGGCGAGAAAGCGTAAACAACACTTCCGTTTTTGCCGAAGAGGAATAGAAGGTGTACGTTATAAAGTATTGTACTCTACACGTACCTGCCCACACGCAATAGCCTTCGCGAACCAACGTCAAATCGCATACAGGACCGTCTTCGCCGTGGTTTTTGATAGGACAACGATACTCTTCCGTGTACCAATCCATCTTGATTTCATCATCAAAGGAATGGCCCGAAATATAATCTAAGTAACAAGTTTGAGACTTATTGTATTGAATATCTCGAACTTCTTCACCGCACGCGCAACCGTACCAAGTTACCGTCAAACCACCGCAATCGGAAGGAACAACGTAACTGTTATGATAAAGTTCATGCCAATTAGTTTCATAAGCTATTTCTTCATACCCACAAGCGCGGCAACCATACATCACGTACGCGCCGTCTTCACAAGTAATCGAACCAGGCTTAAGCTTGCTATATTCACGATATACGTGGCCCGTGCCTTGACCAATCACTTCGCCAAGCGACGTTTCTACGCCATTGAAGATAAGGTTGTATTCTACGTAATTACAGTTAGCGTCGTACACTCTTTGATAGCCTTTTTGGGTGATATAATCCGCATAATAGGTATCTCTATAGTAAGCGTCCCTGCCCGTTGCATAATGGTTAAGCACTTTGTTGCATACAACACATTCTTCAAAGTAAACTTCGTTACCATTGCCATCGGGATAGTAATCACTCACTCTTTCATGAGATTCGCTCGTTCTTGTATAAGTTTTGGAGATATTGTTACCGCCCGTTTGCGTACCGAAAATATAGGTTGTCGTAACAGTATAGAAACAGCCGTTGCTTACAATATTCGTTGAACAGCTAAACGAATAGCCACAATCAAGACAATAAGCCGTTTGAGTATAATTACCCTTGTTTTCACCTTCTATTCCATTATAATAGAAACTACAATTGCTATAAACGTCGATAGAAGAGCCTTTTTCGTCCCCTTGCCCGCAAGCACAATTCCAAGTTTCCAAATAAATGCCACCGCAATTAGACGTATCTACTTTTTCCGATTGACGGAACGTATAATGTCCATATTCAATATAACTGCTTTGATATACAACCTTTCCACAAAGAAGGCAAACTTCCGCATGAACAATGCCGTCCTCACAAGAGGTTGCGCCTTCCACCAATATGTATTTCATTTCCGTTTCATGGGAAATGTAACGCGTTTCCGTATACGTATTGCCGCACTTGGTACATTGATAAAGCACGTAACCGCGTTCGCCGCAATTGCTTACGTCCACTCTATCAATTTCTACGTAGTCGTGTACGCCGTCTACGTAACGATAAACGTATTGATTATGCAAGGTGTTGTAATAGGTGCTGATTTGCGCCGAACTGCCACGGTCTTCCCCCCAAGGCGTATATTCGGTGTAAGAACCGCTTTGCAATTGCATATCGGTGTTTACAATCAATTCTTCGTTAAGGATAATACCCTCGGCATTTACCCAAACGTAGAAGCTTGCGTTAGGATACCAGCCTTCGCCAATCAAATCGTAAAGCACGATATTTTGACATGCCGCTTGCATCATATAATCGATATTGGAAGGATCGAAAACGCTCACTACGAAACCCGTTTCAAGACGATACTTCGTTGCTCTTTCGCCATTCACCGTATCCGTGCCTACGGCTTCGTATGCAAACTTACCGCTTTCCATCCAATTCTGCCAATAGCTGCTATATCCTTTAGGGCTCGTTGCAACGTACGCTTTGCCGTCTACCATAACGCCCAATTTATCGTTATATTCATATTCGTTCATCGCTTGAAGAATTGCTTCAAAGTTGAACTCTATTCTATTTTGTTGCGCCGCACGACGAGCTTCTTCGCCCAATGCAGGCATTTCTTCATTGAAACGAAGTTCAAAGCTCATACCTATCGACACTTCTTGCACCGTGGTCGAACCGCCGATTTCGCCATACGAAGAACCGCCAACTACCATTTCAGGAATGGTTGCGTAAACGCTAAGCAATTCCCCTCTCTTGTTTGCCGTGAAGCCGATTTCGAGACCTTGCATAGCCGCAAGCATTTGTTCAAGCATAGCGCGGCCTTGTGCAATTTCGTCCGCAGAAGCGTATTGCTTACCGGGTCTAACAACAGGTCTAACAAGTTCTTCTTCCTCCCAACGATCCTCTTCTCCGGGATATTCAGGAGCTTCCGTAGTTTCAGGGAATTCAGATGAAGAATAATCAGGTCGTACTTCCATATCAGGAGCGCTGTCACCGTTGTTATCACCGGAACCGCCCATGCTTTCAATTACGTCGCCAAGCGTCATTGCGCCGAGCATTTCGTTCAATTCAGCAAGCATTGCGCGGTAATCCTGCGCTTCTTCGCTGCCTGTCATCATATCCAACATTTCGCTTACGGTGTAGGTGTAATATTCCGCAATAATCGTTGCGAAATCTACGTCGCTGCCCTGTTCTACAAATACCATTTCAAGCAAGGTGTATACGTCGCTGATATCGCCGCCGCAAAGCGTCAAAATTACGTTCAACTCCGTTTCTACTTCCTTCACCGTCTTATCAAGCGAGGAAAGAAGATAATTGTATACCTTGTCGTAGGTACCGTCGCCCAATACGATATCGATTACTTCGATGAGCGAGTTAGCGTAAATTACGTCATAAATTTCCAAAAGGCAATCGAAACGAAGTTCGTATGCGTAGCCGTTTTCAATAGCTTCCTTTTCGAAAACAAATTCAATCGTTCTCTTAAGCAAATCGTTAATTTCCGCGGAGTATTGCGTTTTTGCGCCTTCGAGAATGTCAACGATTGCACCCAAGCCGAGCTGGTCGAGCATTTCAGGCATAGATACCAAGCTTGCAAGCATCGAATTCATGTCGCCGCTACCGAATGCTTGTTCAAACCATTCGTCTTGCGATACGTCCATAACGATGGTTTCGGTATGGCCGTTGCTATATTCCATAACAATATACGAATACGCATAGCCGTCTTCCAACAACAAATAGATTTCGCCTGCGTACGTTTCTTCCGATATTTCGTCAACGCGTTCAAAGGCAATAGCACCTTCGCCGCCACCCACGAAATAGCCGTTTTCATCCAAATAGAATGCCAAACGCGCAAGGTCTACCGTTGCGATCGTTCTTTCGGTAAGTTCGCCGTCTCTCGTAACCGTTTGAACGTACGTAAAATCATTCAATTCGAAATAGAACGTATTTAAATTGAACAAGTTTTCAATCAATTGCAAATAATAATTGCCATCGGTTACCACTTGGTCCAAGGGGTTGCTCTTACCGCAGTTGGAGCAAACGCCGTCCGTATAAGCGTGACCGATTGCGTTGGTGTATTCGCCGTTATACGATCTTGCGCACGCCGTACAGGTGTACTTGGTGTAACCCTTATCCGTACAGGTAGGCAAAATGATAATCGAGGTATAGTTGTGCGCCGTAACGGGAACGTATGCGTCCGTGTACGTATCCGAACAACGTTCACATGCGTTTACCGTATAGCCTTTCGCCGTACAGGTTGCAGGCTTCACCGTCGCAATATAGTTATGACCAAATTCGTTTACATATGCGTCTACGTATCTATCACCGCAGTTACCGCAAACGTGCGTCGTGTAACCCTTTGTCGTACAAGTAGCATCCGTAACCGTATCCGCATAAGCGTGACCGAGCGCAGACACTTCGTTGGACATTTCGTTATGTCCGCAACGGATACAATAGGTAAGCGTATAGCCGTCCGTTTCGCAGGTAGCTTCCACTACGCGTTCTCTCAACATGTGCGTATAAATTGCGCAACGTTCTTCCGCCGTCAAACGAATAACCGAATAGCAGGAGAAGTGGTTGGTTTGGAAGGTTGCCGTTCCGTTGGAATATACCGCAGGAATAGGCGTTGCCACACCGTTGTCGTCAATGTACCATACCGCAATTTCGTCAGGGTCTTCGTTTTCGCCCAACGTATAAGGTACGGTAATGGTCATCATACCGTCGAAGTTGGTTACCGCCGAGCCCGTTTGTTCCATCGTGAAGTTGTAAACGGGGTTGCTGCCAAGACGATCTTTGTCCGCTTGCGACATGTTTGCAGGAGCAGACTGCGTCGTTGCGGAAAGACTTACGTCCGCGCCTTGAAGTTGATTTCTAAGTTCGTCCGAAAGCGACATCGTTGCGTTCTTCAATTCGATTTCCGCACCCGATTGTACCGCGTCGTTGGGTACGGTTGCGCCTTCGTTACCCTTTGCGGAATACGCCGTTTTGGTTTCGCCGCATTCGCAAGCGTAGGTCACTACGCCCGAAGTGCCATACGTGCTAGCTTGCGCTACAAACGTATGCGCGGACGCGTCGGAATACTCTTCCGTATAGCTATCGCCGCAGCCACCGCAAGTGTACGCCTTTACGCCGCTTTCCATACACGTAGCCGCGCGTTCAATTTTCGCATTGTACGCGTGCTTATAAACGGTTTGATATTTGTTTACTACGTTTCTACAAGCGTTACAAACCGTCGTGGAAACTTCGTTGTATTCACAACCCGAAACGTGTACGAGATTTTCTTGCTTTTGCCAAACGCAGCCCACCGTATTGTGACCAAGCGCAGGCGTTTCTACAACGTAGCGTTCACCGCAACCGCATTCGTAGGTCGTGAAGCCTTTTATCGTACAGGTTGCCACGCCCGATTCCGTTTGCGAGAAAGTGTGACCAAGCGCCGCTACGTAATCGTCCTTATACGTATCCTTACAGACTTCGCAAGAATACAACGTATAGCCTTGCGCCGTACAGGTTGCCGCTACTGTTTGCGTGCCGTAGGAATGCGCAATCGTTTCAACGTAGTTATCCCTATATTCGTCCTCGCAGTTGCCGCAGATATGTAAATCGTAACCTTGATTCGCGCAGGTAGGAGCAACAGTTTCAACCGCATAATCGTGTCCGATTGCCGCAATCGATTCCGTTGTGCCGTCGCCGCAAAGGGTACAAAGATATTGCTTTACACCGTCTTCCATACAGGTTGCGGGTGCAACAACTTCCCCTACGGTATCCCACACGTGTTCGCAAGGTTCTTCCTCTTCTTCCGAAGACGAGGAAGTAGCGCCGTCTTCTTCCGAATCTTCTACTTCCGATTCGCTAACACTGCTTTCCGTTTCCGACGTTACCGAGCTTACTTCTTCGTCCGTACAAGCCGCCGTCAAACCCACAGCGAACGTCGTACAAAAACAGCAAAGACAAAGCAACGCCTTTTTAAGCCATTTGTTCATTGAGTTCCTCCTCAAAAATTTTTACCAACATTTTTAAAAGCTTTTGCAAAGCTTATATACACATAATTATACTCTCTTTCTTCAAAAAGTCAAGCCGAAAACCAAGGTTTTTTATTTTTAATAAAAAAAGACAAAATTCGACCTTTGTAAGGCGGTGTTTTTACATTTTCAACGCGTACATGGTGGGCTTATTTTATTTTCAACGCGTACATGGTATACCTTTTCGACGACAAACGCCGAAAAACGACAAAAAACGGCCAAACCGCAGGGTTTAACCGTTTTCGCATTTCATTTGTTAAAAAATTAGAGATATTTTTGCAACGCTTCCACTTTGTCCGTACGTTCCCAAGCGAAGCCTTTATAGCCAAAGTGACCATATGCAGCCGTCTTTTTGAATACGGGTTTACGCAATTCCAACGTGCGGATAATTGCATAGGGACGGAGGTCGAATTCCGCCTTGACAATTTCCGCAAGACGTTCGTCGTTCACCTTGCCCGTACCATAGGAATTGACAAAAACGGAAACGGGTTTTGCAACGCCAATTGCATACGCAACCTGAATTTCCACCTCGTCGGCAAGCCCTGCCGCTACGAGGTTTTTAGCGATATAACGGCAATAATACGCCGCGCTTCTATCCACCTTCGTGGGGTCCTTACCAGAAAAAGCGCCGCCGCCGTGCGCACATCTGCCGCCGTAGGTGTCTACGATAATTTTTCTGCCCGTCAAACCGCTGTCCCCTTCAGGTCCGCCAATTTCAAAACGGCCCGTAGGATTGATATAAATTTTGGTATTTTCGTCCATGAGCGTTGCAGGGATAATTTCGTCGATAACGTATTTTTTCATATCCGCGCGGATTTGCTCCTGCGATACCTTTTCGTCGTGTTGCGTAGAAACGACAACGGTATCCACGCGTTTCGCTTGTCCGTCAACGTATTCCACCGTAACCTGCGTTTTGCCGTCGGGACGAAGGTAGGTCAAAAGCCCTTCCTTTCTAACGTCCGTCAAACGCTTTGCCAAACGGTGGGACAAGGAAAGCGTCAAAGGCATCAATTCCTTAGTTTCGCGACAAGCGTAACCAAACATCATACCTTGGTCGCCTGCACCAAGTTGGTCCGCCTCTTCGCCGCCCTCCGTCTTCTTTTCAAGGGAAGCGTTTACGCCCATTGCAATATCGGGCGATTGTTGATGAATTGCCGTAATAATTTTGCATTTATCGTATGCAAACGTACCGAAATCGTAACCGATTTCTTTGATAATTTCTCTTGCCTTGGCTTCATAATCCACTTCCGCCGTCGTCGTTACTTCCCCCATAATCAAAAGGGAATCAAACGCCGCCGCGCATTCGATAGCGGCTCTCGCCATAGGGTCTTGCGCTAAAATTGCGTCCAAAATCCCGTCGGAAATGTTATCGCAAACCTTGTCGGGATGCCCTTCCGTAACGCTTTCGCTGGTAAAAAACTTTTTCATGTAAAAAATCCTCTTTTTAACATAGTTATCCCGATAGCGCCGCTTTCCGCATGCATATTTACGCAAAGCGTAACGCAAAAACGCCTTCCGCGCGTTTTCTCGGAATATATATTATATCCTTTTTTTATACCCTTGTCAACTTATTACGCTTGCAAAAATAAATAATTCATGTTATAATAAAGAGAGGCTATTATGGACGAAAGATTGAACGAGATTATGCAAAATTGCAAACTTTGCCCTACCGAATGCGGCGCTAACCGCGTTACGGGCGTCGGCGCGTGCGGCGTTTCGGGGTTGCGGATTGCAAAATTTTATCTTCACCCTTTTGAAGAACCCTGCATTTCTTTTAAAAACGGCAGCGGTACCATTTTCTTTTCGGGGTGCAATTTGCGTTGTCCGTTTTGCCAAAATTACGAGGTATCCCGCGCCAACCGCGGCAAAGAAATTACGCCTATGGAGCTTGCGGATATCTTTAAAAAATTGGAAGATATGGGCGCGGAAAACGTTTCTCTCGTCACCCCTGCGCATTACGTAGCCCACCTTGCGGAAGCTTTCCGCATTTATAAACCAAAAATCCCCGTCGTGTACAATACGGGGAGTTACGAAAAGGTGGAAACGCTAAAACGCATTGACGAATACGTGGACATTTACCTGCCCGATATGAAATTTTACGCCGCCTCACTCTCCCAACGCTATCTTGGCAAGCCCGATTACTTCGACGTGGCAAGCGAGGCCGTCGCCTTTATGGCAAACAAGCCCTTAAGTATAACCAACGAGGGTAAAATGTTATCGGGCGTAATCGTTCGCCACCTCGTTATGCCCCTTTGCACGAGCGACTCGAAACGCATCTTAAAATGGTTCGCTTCCGAGCTTCCCAAGGATACCTATTTGAGCTTAATGAGCCAATACACTCCCTTTGGAAATATCGAGAAATTCCCCGAATTGTCGCGTAAAATTACCGCGAGAGAATACAACGCAGTAATTGATACCGCCAATGAGCTCGGCATTGAAAATTTGTTTTTGCAAGAACGGAATTCTTCCGATACGCAATACATTCCCCAATGGGATTTTTAAGGTGTTTTTAACGCTAAATAGATAGCAAAAACCTATTTCAACGCATACATGCCCCCTTGTTTTTGATAAAATGTGCTATTTTTTGTCAAAAACCGTCAATTTCAAGCGTACGATTTTGCTTGTCAATTTTGCCGCTGATTTCGGGGATGCGGAACACAGTTTTTCTTCCAATAAGCGAATTTTTCGCAACGTTTTTTCTTCCTTCTTCATTGTAAATACTTTGCGCAAAGAAGGACGCAGTTATACTTTTTTTCACGAGGCGATTATGCTACTTTCCATGGACAACGTACAATTTGGTTTTAACGGCGGCTCGCTGCTTGAAAACGTCACCTTTTCCCTCAACGAAGGCGAACGGGTGGGCTTAATCGGCGCAAACGGCGAGGGAAAAACCACTCTCATTCGCTTAATTTTATCCGAATTAGAGCCCGAAAATGGCGTATTGTTTAAGAAAAATGGCATTCGCATCGGCTATTTGGCGCAAAACGGCGGTTATGATTCCGCAAACACCGTTTTTGAGGAAATGCGGGAAATTTTTGCGTCCGATATTAAGGCAATAAACGCCCTGCGCGAAACGGAAAACAAAATTGCTTCCGCACAAGAGGGTTCGGACGAATACCGCGTGCTGTCCGCTAAATACGAAGCGTTAAACAAGCAAATTGCCGCAAGGGACAGCTACCATTATGAAGTGCGTATCCGCACGGTGCTTGGCGGTATGGGCTTTGAAAACGCCTACGACCAACCCATCTCCACTATGTCGGGCGGCGAAAAAACTCGTTTAAAGCTTTGCCGTTTGCTATTGGAAGAACCCGAATTGCTTATTTTGGACGAGCCGACCAACCACTTGGATATGAAAACGCTGTTCTGGTTGGAAGAATATCTCGCCTCTTTCAAAGGCGCTATCCTTACCGTATCGCACGACCGTTATTTTTTAGACAAGCTCGTCACGCAAATTTACGAAATTGAAAATAAAAAGTTGTCCATATTTAAGGGCAACTATACCAAATATAAAATTTTGAAAGCCGAGCGCACCGCCCATCTTTTAAAGGAATACGAAAAGCAACAAGAGGAACGCGCGCACATGCAGGATTACGTCAACCGCAATCTCGTCCGTGCGTCTACCACGAAAATGGCGCAATCCCGCCGAAAGGCATTGGAGAAAATGGAGCTTATCGAAAAACCCCTGCCCCCCCCTACTCCCCCTCGTTTTGTTTTTTCGTATAACGATAAGCCCTATGAAAAGGTATTGGAAGTGGACAACTTGCGTTTGACGGCAGGCGAAAAGGTATTGCTTGAAAGCGCGTCCTTTACCTTGCTGCGCGGCGAAAAATGCGCCATTGTCGGCGACAACGGCACAGGCAAATCCACTTTGATAAAGGAAATTGTTAAAAATAAAAATGCCGCCGTACGCTTGGGGCGGTTTGTAAAAATTGCTTGCTACGACCAGGAAAACGCCAACCTCGATCCTAACAATTCCGTTTTGCAGGAATTGTGGAATAGACACGTTTTGTGGGATCAAACCAAAGTGCGTAACATTTTGGCGCAGACAAAGCTGGAAGCGGAAGATATGGACAAAAAGGTGCGTATGCTTTCGGGCGGCGAAAGAGCCAAGCTTGCCCTTGCCGTTTTCGAATGCGAGGGCGGAAACACCTTGCTGTTGGACGAGCCGACCAACCACCTCGATTTGCAAGCGAGAGAAAGCCTTGAAGCCGCTTTAAAAGAATTTGACGGCACCGTCCTTTTCGTTTCGCACGACCGCTATTTCATCCGCGCTTTGGCAGGTAAAATTTTAGAGTTGGAAAATGGCGAAGCTACCGAATTTAAAGGCAGCTACGACGAATATACTGCTTACAAAATTGCAAGCAAGGAAAACGCTAAAAAAGAAACTCAACGCGTACCTGCCCCTACCCTTTCCAATGAAAATAAGGCAAAAGGCGGTTCGTATCGAAGCAAAGAAGAACGCGCGGCAGACGCTAAACGCCGCAATCGTATCAAGAAAATTGAAGACGATATTTCCGCTTTGGAAGCGGAGGACGAACAGCTTAATCAAGAACTTTCGCTCCCCGAAGTCACGTCCAATTTCGCCTTATTGACGGAAAAATGCAACCGCTTGGAAGAAATTAAAAACCTGTTAGACGAGCTGTATGCGGAATACGAAACGCTCATTTAACCGCCACTCCTATTAATTTTTTTAAATGTTATAAATTCCCTCATAAAACCTCTTGACAACTGCCCAAAGATATGATATCATTTTAATATCAAATCTATATAACACGTGGTTTTATCGCTAAAACGGCCGTTTGGCGATAGACCTAAGGACATTTAGGAGGTTATATTATGGAAGAAATCATCTTAAAAAACAAGAAACACGGTATGCGCACGCTTATTATTTTCTCGTTGTTAGAGTTGGTTACTCTTGTAGCGGCAATCTACTTCGGGATTAAAACGGAAACGAACGCCTCTGTTTTAAACATTACTCTTTGCGCGGCATCGGCGATTATTTGCTGCATTGGCTGGATTCCCCTTTGCGGACTTCGTATTTTGAAACCGCAGGAAGCGCTTGCCTTGACGTTGTTTGGTAAATATATCGGCACCCTGAAAGGCGAAGGTTTTTACGCCGTCAATCCATTTTGCGTTGCAGTAAACCCTGCGGCAACGACCAAGCTCAACCAAAGCGGCGACGTTGGTCAAAAGGAAGTTACCGCCCCTGCGCATAAAGGCAACGCTACCCTTGCAAACGGTTTGATTAACAAGAAAATTTCCCTTAAAATTATGACTTTGAACAACAACCGCCAAAAAATTAACGATTGCCTCGGCACTCCCGTGGAAATTGGTATTGCGGTTATGTGGAAGGTTGTAGACACGGCGAAAGCGGTGTTTAACGTAGATAATTATAAGGAATATCTTTCCCTGCAATGCGACAGCGCGCTTAGAAACGTTGTTCGCATCTACCCCTACGACGTTGCGCCTGGCGTAGATACTACGGGCGACGGCAAGGAAGACGACGGCAGCTTGCGCGGCTCCAGCGACGTAGTTGCTTCGAGAATCCGTGACGAAATTCAAAAACGTGTAGAAGAAGCTGGGATTGAAATTATTGAAGCGCGCATCACGTATTTGGCATACGCGCCTGAAATTGCGGCGGTTATGTTGCAAAGACAACAAGCTTCGGCAATTATCGACGCGAGAAAAATGATTGTTGACGGCGCGGTTGGCATGGTTGAAATGGCGTTGGACCGCTTGAACGAAAACAAATCCGTTGTTTTGGATGAAGAAAGAAAAGCGGCTATGGTTTCCAACCTTTTGGTTGTTTTGTGCGGCAATCACGACGCGCAACCCATTGTCAATACGGGCAGTTTGTATTGATAACCCACATAAATGCGGTGTGAATTTTCACCGCAAAGCATTGCAAAAATTGATAAATTTTCAAAAACCACCAAGGCAGGTATGCGATTATGAATGAAAAAGAGAAAAAACAAATTCCCTTACGCTTGTCTCCAAAGCTTTACAATGCCATTGCGGCGTGGGCTGAAGACGACTTCCGTTCGGTCAATGGACAAATCGAATATTTGCTCTCGGAATGCGTGCGCCAACGCAAGAAAAACGGGAAATACGTTTCGGACGAATTGGATATTCCGCCCGAATTGGACATTGAATAAACTCCCCTTTTCGCATTATGCAACCGCATTGGTTGTAATTTTACAAAACGGAGCCCTGTTGATGCAGGGCTCTTTTTTAGTGATTTTTATTTTTTAAGCAAATAGCCAAATAAAAATATTGACTTTTTTTATAAAGTTGGGTATAATGTTATTATAGATCGCTTGTGGAACGTTTTTCTTTTCTTCAAGCGCATAAGCAGAGATGGTAGAGTGGTCGATTACGGCAGTCTTGAAAAACTATCGTTTTCGTCATTGTCATCGCTTACAAACCCTTGTAAATACTGGGTTTTTCGCATATTTCTCTGCACGTTGCGAGACGTGCATCTCGCAGTTTTCTCGCAATTTTACACTTGGAGGGTTATCGAAG
>JAZOVQ010000003.1:0-36521 GCA_045658805.1 Candidatus Scatosoma sp. | reverse complement strand
ACTCCGCAACCGAGCTTCCCGAGCTTGACAAAATTGGGGATAACGTATACGTAAACTCCTTCTTGACGAACATTGCAAGAGGTATGACGGTCACCAACAACCTTTCGGATACTTATATTGATTACGTGGAACAAGTTTCAGGGCATTATTCGGCAATTTCGTACAGCACGGGTATGGCGTTGAACGACGTACTTTTCACCGAAGTGGCGGTAGAAAACGAAACGACGGGCAAAGAAGAAAAGCGCGTTATGTCCTTGTCCGAATTGAAAGCGTATTACACCTTAAAGCTGACGCAGCAGGAAGAAAAATATGCAACGCTTGCGCCGCTTGTAGATTATCTTGGCAGTATTTATGGTAAAATGCCTGGTACGGCGGACGATACCAGCGCGGATTTCGGCGCGTACGTGCAATCGCAGTATGAATTGGTAAACGGGTTTGGTAAATTCCCTGAAAAAGCAAACGAAGCGGTAATCGTTATCGGCAAAAACAACGATATGACCGACCTCACGCTTGCCCAACTCGGTTTCATTGGCGAACAGCAATTCTTGGATCTTTTCCCCGACGAAGGCGCGTCCGTGGAAACGGTGGAAGAATTGATGATTCCCTTAAACCAAGTAATTGGCAAGAAATTTATGCTCAATTACAACGACGCGGTGTACACCGAAAGCAGCAGTGAAAATTATTTGTACGATTATACGGGCAGCCGTTCGGTAGACCAGTTCAACTTGGGCGAAGGCACGGGCGTTGAAGTGACGGTAACGGGCGTTATCCGCTTGAAAGAGGACATGAACAACGGCTGTTTGAAGCAGGGCTTGTATATTACCGAACAGCTTTGCGACGAATATTTGGCTGTCAATATGCAATCGAAGATTTCCAAATCCTTGCGTGAACAAACGGTAAAGGTACAGGAATTTAACTCGTTATTGCAACAGCTTTCCACGCTTGACGCTACGGCGGACGCGGAAGCGTATAGAGAAAAGGCAATGGAATTTTGGGCGCTTCTCAACAGCGACAGCTTCAAAGTAGTTTCTAAAAATTTGGAAGCCTATTATATGTCGGGCGAATCGATGGCAAGCCAAAAAACCGAACAAGGCGGCGATTACGGCGCAAACGATACGCTTATGAACATGGTCATGGAAAAGGTAAAGAAATGCTATTTCCTTTATGGCGATTCGGCAATCCGTTCTGTCGGCGGTAAGGACAGCATCAACTCTATCAAAATTTACACGGACACCTTTGAAGATAAACAGCAAATTTTGGCGCATTTGGACGCATGGAACGAAACCTGCGCAACCGCAGACGTAGTGCAATACACCGACACAATCGGTACCATGATGAAAATGGTAGAAACCATTTTGGATTCCATTACCTACGTATTGGTAGCATTTACGTCCATTTCGCTTGTGGTATCGTCGGTCATGATTGGTATTATTACCTACGTTTCGGTTGTCGAACGTGTTAAAGAAATCGGCGTACTCCGTTCGCTTGGCGCAAGAAAGAGGGATATCAAAAACCTCTTCAATGCCGAAACCTTTATTATCGGCTTGACGTCGGGGGTTTTGGGTGTTGGCGTAACCTATTTGCTTTCCTTGGGTATCAATGCGTTGCTGGGCTATTTGACGGGCATTTACACCTTTGCGTCCTTGCCTTTCACGTCCGCGCTTGCAATGATCGCAATCAGCATTGGCTTGACCTTAATCAGCGGTTTAATCCCTGCAGGCTCGGCGGCGAAGAAAGACCCCGTAGTGGCACTTCGTACCGAATAAGCTTTGCAAAGAAAGCCGAAGTTTATGCATAAATCTCCGTTTTTGAACGATACTGTTCATAGGAGGGAACGTTTATGCGTATTGTAAATATTATTGCCTACGTGTTGGTTATTGTCGGCGCAGTAAATTGGGGCTTGTTTGGTTTGTTCAATTTCAACCTTGTATCCTCAATTTTCTCTGGCGCGCGTACGTTCGGATCGGTGGTTGTGTATTCGATCATTGCGCTTTCCGCGCTTTGGTTAATCCTTTCGCCGTTTATCACCGACGGCGTGCTTTGGTTGAAACGCCGCGCGGACTAATCGAATAACGATAGGCGAAACCAAGTGCAAAAAAGCGAACCTGAAAACTTTTCAGGTTCGCTTTTATCATGCGTTTTTATTTTATTTATGGGTATTTGGGTCGGTCAGGACGGGGGAATTCATAGCAAAACGCTTTACCGATTCCACCGCGTTCAAACACAAACGCTTGGTTTTATAATGTTCACCCAAGCACAACAGCTGTCCGTTGCCGTTTAGCAGCTTGTAAATATAATCGCCTCGCTTGGTCAACGAAATGCGGAAATTGTTCTTTTCAATGTTCGTCTTATGGGTGCGGATACCGTTCACCGCGCCGATATACGTCGTGTATTCCTCGCTGGAAAGTAACTTTTCGCCGTTGTTTGCAAACAGCTCAAAATAGAACACTTGCTCGCCGTCGTCGGCGGTTTGGGAAGAGATAATCCATTTTCCGTTATATCCGTCGGGCAGGGGAGTCAGCTCCGTATCGTCCTCAACGGGCAATTTTACAACGTGGTCTTGTACGTTTTCGTCCACAACCGCGGTCTTTGCAAAACGCTTTGCCGATTCAATCGCGCTTTCACAGCGCGCCTTGGTCGCATAATTTTCGCCCATGCAAAGCAGAGTGTTTTTTCCACTCAACAATTTGAAAATATAATCGCCTTTCTTGGAAAGGGTAATTTTGAAATTGTCCTTCAAAATGTTCGTCTTGTGCGTTTCAATACCGCGCAACGCGCCGTTGTAGCTGGTGTATTCCTCGCTAGAAAGCAGCTTTTCGCCGTTGGAAGCGTGTAGCTCGAAGAAATACATTTCTTCGGTGTCTTGGTCGTGCTCGTCCGTTACCACACGGCATATCGTCCATTTGCCGCTGTATCTCGCAATTTTGTCCGTGTCGCCTTCCTCGTAAAAATCAATTTCCTTTTCCGAATCCTTCAATTCGTCGATAAGCGCCGTCTTTGCCGCGGGCTTTTCCACCTTTGCCTTTTCGGTAGTTTTCGTTTCCGTAGGGCGTTTGTTTACGGGCGCTTTTGCAGGCGTTTCCGCTTGCTTTTCTTCTTCGGGTTGGCTTTGCGCTTGGATGGGTTCAACCGATTGGGCAGGGGCAGGTACGCTTTCAGGTTTGGTTTCCTGCGGTTTTTCCGCTTGTTGTTTGCCCTGCGCCAGTTTAGCTACCGCCGCTTTTTCCGCCGCAATTTTGGCTTTGGAACATTTGACAGACAGCGCAATGATAATGATAACCACAAGCAACAAAAAGGCAAGCAAGCCTATTATGATGCCCAGTTGCAAGGGATTGTCTTTTAAATATTGTATCGTTTCTTTGATAAATTTCACTTGTTTCTCTCCTATATAAAGCTTGTTCTTATTTATTCGCTAATATTTTAATATAAAAAATGAAAAAAGTCAAGATAGGCGCGGAAAATTTTTGTGTTAAATTTTTAAAAAAATTGACAATAAAGGGAAAATGGAGTACAATGTAGGTATGGAAAAGATATCAATTGCAATTATCGGCGGCGGCGCGGCAGGGTTATTCCTTGCAAACGCATTGTCGCAAGCCGAACAACTGAAAGGCGCGAAGGTGACGCTGTTTGAGCGCGGAGAAAGACTTGGCCGTAAGCTTTCCGCAACGGGCAACGGGCAGGGGAATTTGACCAACCGCTCGGTGACTACAGCCGAATATTTCTCGTCCGAGCCTGCGTTGCTTCCTCGCGTTTCGCGCATTATTGCGGAATATGACGATAAGCGTATGGAATCCGATTTGCTGAAAATGGGGCTGTTTTTGGATGCGGACGAGCGTGGCAGAGTGTATCCGTCGGGCAGACAAGCTTCGGCGGTGACGGACGCGTTACGTTTTTCGCTTGCCAATACGCAAACGGAAATCTTGTTGAAGACCCAAGTGGTAGAGCTTCGCAAAGAGGGCAAACGTTTTGCTTTGACGGCGGTGACGGACGGGGAACAGCGTGTTTACCGTGCGGATTTCGTCGTGCTGTGCGCTGGCGGTAAAGCGGCAAAAAATTTCGGTACGGACGGTACGGCGTATGCGCTTGCCGAGGGCTTGGGACATACGATAACGCCCTTGTATCCCTCGCTGGTGCAGTTGAAAACGGACGTCACGCACACCAAAACGTTGAAAGGAATTCGCGTAAACGACGGCGTTTTAACCGCTCGTTACGGAAAAAAAGAACTTTCGGTGCAAGGGGATATTATCTTTACCGATTATGGGATTTCGGGGGATGCGGTGTTCCGCATTTCCGCGTTTATCAGTGATAAAATGCCGCGTGAAAACGTTGCAATTAGCATAGATTTTTTGCCTGCGTTTACGCAAGCGGCGGTGTACAATTTGTTGGAAGAAAAGAAAAAAAGCTATCCCGATTTGCCTGCAAGCGAGCTGTTGTTTGGCATTGTCAACAACCAAATCGGCAGGGCGATTATGAAACGCGCGGACGGAGATACCGCGGTTGCTGCGAAGCTTGTAAAATGCTTTTCGCTGACGGCAAAAGGTACGCTTGGCTTCGATTATGCGCAGGTCACCAAAGGCGGCGTGCGTATGAGTGAAACGACGGAGCATTTAGAAAGCGTTAAGGCAAGCGGATTGTATTTCGCAGGGGAAATTTTGGACGTAGACGGACAATGCGGCGGTTTCAATTTACAATGGGCGTTTGCTTCCGCGCACGAAGTAGCAAAAAGTCTTGTAAAGCAGGCTGAAAATGTGAAACAAGGGGGGCAGGTATGAGTTTACGCACCCTTTCCGATATAAAATTGCCTCTTGATAAGGGCGAGGACGAGTTGTTAAAGCTTGCGGAAAGAAAGCTTGGCTGTAAAGCAGGGCATTTCGCTATCCGTAAAAAATCGTTAGACGCGCGCAACAAAGAGGACATTCGTTTTGTATATACAATTGAATTTTCCAAGGAAAAACAACCTGCGAAAAAGCCGCAGTTCGAGCAACTGCCCAAAGCAAAACAACCTCATTTGCCCGTTGTGGTGGTGGGGAGCGGTCCTGCAGGGCTGTTTGCGGCAATTCGTTTGTTGGAACACGGCATTTTGCCTATCGTTATCGAGCGCGGCGAATGTGTGGAAGAACGCGAAAAAGCTATCGGCGTGTTTGTCGAAACCAAGAAGCTGAACAAGGACGTCAATATCCAGTTTGGCGAAGGGGGCGCAGGCACTTTTTCGGATGGAAAACTCAATACGCAAACGCATAGCGCATTGAACAAAGAAGTGCTGGAAACCTTTGTGCGTTTCGGCGCTCCGAAAGAAATTTTATGGTTGAGTAAACCGCATATCGGCAGTGACAATTTAAAAACGGTGGTGCGCAATATGCGCAATTATATCCGTAAACAGGGTGGGCAGGTACGCTTCAACACTCGTTTAGAGGATATATCCACAGTGGACGGAAAAGTGACGTCTATCACCGTCCGCCGTTTGAAAAATGAGGACGGAACGCCTGCTTCTACGGAAGAAAAAATACCCGTTTCGGCGGTAATTTTGGCGATAGGGCACAGCGCAAGAGATACCTTTGAAAAGTTGCTTTCCATTGGTGTTCCCATGCGCCAAAAGGATTTTGCCGTGGGTGTGCGCATTGAGCATTTGCAAAGCGCAATCGGCTTTTCGCAATATGGCAAATCGTATGCAAAATTGCCTGCTGCCGATTATAAATTGGTTTCGCACGCAGGCGAGCGCTCGGCGTTTACCTTTTGCATGTGTCCAGGCGGTTACGTTATGCCTGCAACTAGCGAGGACGGCGGTGTAGTTACCAATGGTATGAGCAATTATGCCCGTGACGGTCAAAACGCCAACAGCGCCTTGATCGCGCAGGTTTCGAGGGGGGATTTTGAAAGCGATTCTCCTTTGGCGGGCGTGGAATTTCAACGCAAAATTGAACGCGCGGCGTTTGCGGCAGGCGGCGGCAATTACAGCGCGCCTATACAGTTGGTCGGCGATTTTCTTGCCGATAAGGAAAGTCAAAAATTGGGTGACGTAACGCCAACTTATGCCGCAGGTACGGCATTTGCTGATTTGCGCAGCGTGCTTCCTCAACCCGTAACGCAGGCGTTAAAATTTGCCTTGACGGATATGGATAGACGCTTAAAAGGCTTCGCTTGCCCCGACGCAGTGCTGACGGCGGTGGAAAGCCGTACCAGCTCTCCCGTCCGCATTGAACGTGACGAAACCCTGCAATCTATTGGCGTAAAAGGATTGTATCCCTGCGGCGAAGGCGCTGGTTATGCAGGCGGTATCACTTCTTCCGCCGCGGACGGACTTCGTGTTGCGAACGCTCTTTTTCAATTCTTTTTATGTCAATAAAACTGTGTTTTAGCCCTAAAAAGTAAACTATTTCATTATTTGTTCACACAGTTTTCACGCAGTTTTCACAATTCGGGAATAAAATAAAAAAGTAATCAAACGGAGAAGTGTAAAAAAATTCAACTATACTAAACTTTTTTCATATTCTCTCACTAAAGGTATGCGGTTCGTTAATTGCGAATCGCATATCTTTTTTTCTAAACCGCTTAATTATGCTTGAAGTTTTTCCACAAGTGTGGTATAATCAACGCGTGTGGAAATTTAAAGCTCCGCAAAGAGGAAAGGAAAAAGATGAACAAGAGAGTGTTAAAAACCAAAAAGGAAATTAGAACGGCGTTTGTAAAGCTTCTTTCCGAAAAGGAAATTGAGAAGCTGACAGTGAAAGAGATAGCGGAAACGGCGCAGGTAGACCGCAAAACGGTGTACAATTATTACAAGGGTGTCGAGGAAATTTTAGAGGAGCTGGAAAACGAGCTGATGGCGTCCTTTGAACGGTCGGCAAAGGCGTACGTAAATGAGAACACGCAACCCAAAGATTTGTTTAAGGCGTTGGTACATTTCCTCAATGAAAATTTCGAAATTTGCAATTTGTTGATGCACGCGCACAACAACGAACGCCTTTTAAATAAAATGGTTGTCTTTTTGCGTGGGCAAATTCGTTCTTCGCTGAAAAAAAATCCTTTGCTGTCCCCTGAAAAGATTGACTTGGTTGCCGAATACGCAACGGGCGGGGTATTTTGCGCCTATCGCGCGTGGTTTTTGTCCGAAAACAGAAAACCCTTGGAAGAATTTAGCGAGGACGTTGCGTCCATTTGTATGTTTGGCGTACCTGCTTATTTGTTGTCGCTCTAATTATTTTTATGAAATAAAAAACCCTCCGCAAGGTTAGCCGTTGCGGAGGGGAATTTTTTTATTTACGAATTTTTAAGGTAAGCAATTTAATTTGTTCGCCCTGCGGTTGGGGTTGCGTTTGGTTTTCGTCACGCAAAACAAATTTCGTGGTCAGCGTACCAAGCTTTACTTTTTGCGGTTCGCCAATCGTTTTCAACGCCTTATAATAAACGTTGCTCATGAAACGGAGCTGGTCGAAGGTAACGTATTCGTTGGGTTGATGAATGGTTGCTTCCATATCGGGAAGTTCAGGACCAAACGCGCAACCGCATTTCAAAGCTCTGGCATACGTACCGCCGCCGATAGCAATAGGCTGTGCATTTGCGCCCGTTTCTTCGTTGTATACGGACATGAGTGTGGAAATCAAGGGGCTCTTTTTGTCGTTGAAAAGAGGGGCTTGATAATTGTCGATAACGTATTCCGCGCCAAATGCGTCAAGCTTCGAGGTCACTTCTTCCAACGCAAGGGTTGCAGGGAAACGAATATCCGTGGTAATTTTCAAAACGCCGTCCTTAAAGGAAGCAACGTCGGGGGACATCGTCAAAACGCCCGTTTCGTCCTGCAAAGCCTTCAAGCCCGTTACGTCGTCAAAAAGCAAATCGTACGCTTTCTTACAATCGGGGTTAAAGGTCGAGAAGAAATAGAGCATAGCTTGCAACGCGTTGGCGCCCTTGTGGGGAACGGAGCCGTGCGCCGACTTGCCCGTTACGCGCAAAATATTCGTCGTGTTATCGTAGGAAAAATGCGTGCCTTCGATGGGGTTTTGATAATATACAAGCTGTTCAGCTGCCTTTCTCGTCAATACAGCCGTAGCCAAATCGCATACCATATTGGCGCGTTCGCCTGCGTTCAACGCGGACATGGGTGCCTCGTCGATAGCAAAAGAGGTGGTGAAATGCAAAATGCCTTTTTCGGCGTAGATAACGGGGAAATCGGCGTCGGGGGTAAAGCCTTCTTCGGGCATCACCGCCACTTTGTTATAATGTTCAATGCATTTCCAGCCGCATTCTTCGTTGCAGCCAACAATCAATTTAAAGGTGCGTTTAGGGGTAATGCCTTGGTCTTTCAACGCTTTCAAAGCGTACAAGCAAACAATGGCGGGCGCCTTGTCATCCATTGCGCCTCTGCCCCAAATTTTCGTGCCGAGCACACCGCCTTCCGAGGGCTCGTCGTTGATTACGCCGCCGAAGGGGGGATATTTCCAACCGTTTCCAGCAGGCACAACGTCAAGGTGCGCCAAAATGGCAAAATCTTTGCCTTCGCCGAAAATAACTTCGCCGACGTAATTGTCGTAATTGCGCGTAGCAAAGCCCATGCTTTCTGCAAGCTGTAAAAAATATTGCAAGCAATCCGCCGCTTCCTTGCCGAAAGGACAGCCGTCCTCGGCGGGTTTTAACGACGAATCAAACTTGATAATTTCGACGGTGGAGTTTACGATATCGTTGAAATACTTGTGCATTACGTTTTCCATAACAACCTACTTTCTTTTATTTACGAGCAAACGAGCCTTGCGCAGTCTTTTCATAGCGGCAAAATTCGTTTGACATTATATATTATACACAATTTTTCCGTTAAGGTAAACAAAATGAACGGGAAAAAGATAAAAAAATAAATTTTTTAATTTTCACCTTTACATTTTCTAAAAAGTATGGTACAATAAAAACGTATAGACTATTATATAAGGTAGGAATTTTTTGATGTCGGCGCACGATGGGCATAGAGGAAGAATTATTAAAAAATTGGACCAAGATATCTTGCTGGATCACGAGCTGTTAGAAGTGTTGCTGTTCAACGCACAGCCTCGTAAAAACACAAACGATATCGCGCATGCCTTGCTTGCGAAATTTGGTGCAATCGACGACATTTTCCGCGCGACCACGCAACAGTTAGAAGAAGTGGACGGGGTTGGACAAAGCATTGCTGCCTATCTTTTTTGCATAGGGAAATTTTATAAAAAATATTTCGATTTAAACAAAAAAGAATACGAAGGCAAATACGAAGCTTCAAAATTTTTGCCCTTTGTAAAAAGGGCATACCGCAATGAACCGCGCGAGGTATTGGATTTGTATTTACTGGACGCGGAGGGGTTGGTTTTCGAGCAGTATCGTTTTTCGGTAAGCAGTTCGTTTGAAGTTGCGTTAAAGCCTGAAGAGATGACGGCATTGCTTTTGCGAGAAAAACCGTCGGGTATCGTTATGGTGCACAATCACCCGACGGGCAACGCCTTTCCGTCCGAGAAAGACGAACACGTTACGTCAAAATTGCAATTGGCGTGCAGTTTTCACAACGTATTGCTTTGCGATCACGTTATCTATGCGCCCAACGGCATATACAGTTATTATTTAAGCGGTCGATTGCGTGATATTAGTAACAATTATTCGGTGGCGAGTATTTTGGAAGAGGGGAACGAAAGGAAACAATGAAAGGGGAACGAAAGGAAACAATGCAGGAAAAGGTAAGGGAAGTCCCTGAAAAAATGCCTGCGGAAAAGCGTTTGGAAAAGGGCGAGGAAGGCAGACTCCGCGCCTATTTCGTCCGCTTGTTCGGTAAATACGATTTCCGTAACGAACGCCAGTTTATTATCTTTGGTAAATGGCTGATTTTCATTGTCTTGCTCGTGGTGGAATTGATTATTTTCATTCAGCAGTTAAACGATTTTATCGAACAGCGTTGCAGTTTGGGTTCGTTTATCGGTTTGCTTATCATTGAGGGCTTTTTAACGATGTCCGAATCGCTAAAGCTGTTCGTGGTCAAGGGAAACGAAAGGATTGTCTTTCACGTTTTCGCCGCGCTGTCAGCCTGCGGAATGATGTTCGTATCCAACGGCGCGTATCCCTTGGTTATCTATTTATTGTTGCTTACCGAATTCTATTTGAACACCGAGCGCAGCAGATTGTCCTTGCTGATGATGCTTGTGGCAATCCCTTTATACGCCGTTTGTTATGCGGTGCAATTGGCGATTAGCAGTAACACGCTCGTCAACGTATTGTCCTTGCTTCGAGATTCGCTTGGGTTTATGCTTGCCTTTTTCGTACATTTTATCATGATACAAATCGGGCTTGCGTTTTACCGCCAGTATTTGCGTTTGAGAAGAACGCTTGCCGAGCTGGACGAAAGTAAAAAGGAGCTGGAAAAGGCGTATGCCGTTGCCGTCGAAGTGTCGGCGTTGGAAGAACGTCAACGTATCGCCAAAGAAATTCACGATACGGCAGGGCATTCCTTGACGACGGTTATTATGCAAACGGAAGCGGCGAAGCGTATCGTTGAAAGCAACCCCGAAGAAGCGAAAGGGAAAATTATCGCGGCAAACTTGCAGGCAAAGCACGCCTTGGAAGAATTGCGCAACGGCGTACATTTGCTTTCGGGACAAGAGGAAGGCAAAACTTTAAAATCGGCTTTGGAGAACATTTTACACGAATCTTCGGACGGTACGGGGATAAAAATTCGTTCGGACGTGGACGACGCGCGCGTGTCGCCTACCAAATTCCGTTTTATATGCAATACCTTGAAAGAGGGGATATCCAACGGCTTGCGCCATGGCGGCGCTACGGCGTTTTGGTTTGAATTTAAGGAAAAGGACGGCAAGCTTTGCTTCCTGCTTTCGGATAACGGCAGCGGTACGGGCGGACGGGCTTTGGAGCTTGGCTTTGGCTTGCGTACTATGCAGGAGCGCGCGAGAGCGCTTGGCGGTGAAGTGCGCTTTATCTCGGAAGAGGACGAGGGGTTTGAAATTCATTTGACGTTACAAGCGGACGTAGAGGAGTAAGACGTATGGCGGAAAAGCAAATTAAGGTTTTGGTTGTAGACGACCAAACGGAATTGGCGGAAGAATTGAAAACCGTTTTGCAAACGGATGCGCAGCTGACGGTGGTCGGTACGGCGGCAGACGGCTTTCAAGCCTTGGAAAAAATGGCGGTTACAAATCCGGACGTTGTATTGATGGACATTCGTATGCCCAATATGAACGGCGTAGTGGCAACCCAGCGCATTAAGACGGAATATCCCGAGGCGAAAGTGGTTATTTTGACGACGTTTGACGACAGCGATTATATTCTTAACGCAATCAACAACGGCGCAAGCGGATATTTGTTAAAGGATATCGGCGGAAACGCATTGATTGACGCGGTGAAAAACGCGTATGCAGGCGATACCATTTTGCCTGCGAAAATTGCTCGTCGTATCGCTGATGCCGCAAAACACGTGGCGGCGGATAGGGAAATTAAGCTGATGCGTGCGTTTGGGTTTTCCGATAGAGAGGTGGAAATTGCCTTAATGATGTACGAGGGCTTTACCAATAGACAAATTTCGGCGGCGTTGAAGCTGTCCGAGGGTACCACTCGAAATTACGTTTCGGGGATATATATTAAGACGAAAAGCGAAAACCGCAGCGGTGCGGTGGAAGCGATAAAATCCGTTTTATAAGCGAGAGAAGAGAGAAAAAGGAGAAAAGGGGTATACCATGTACGCAACCATTGTGTTTGATTTGGACGGAACGTTGCTGGATACGCTGGACGATTTAGCGGCGGCGGTCAACACTACGCTCGCTCAATTTTCCCTGCCCCTGCGCACGAGAGAAGAGGTACGTTCGTTTGTGGGTAACGGTATCGTCAAGCTGATGGAGCGCGCCGTTGGAAGCAAGGACCGTGCGGATTTTGCGGAGATTGTAACGGAGTTCAAGCGGTATTACGGCGAACATTGCGCGGACAAGACCAAACCCTACGACGGCGTTATGGCACTGTTGCAGGCTTTGAAAGCAAAAGGAATTAAAACGGCGGTGCTGTCCAATAAGGCGGATTTTGCGGTGAAGGCATTGTGCGAGCAATATTTTGACGGACTTATTTTGACGGCAGTGGGCGAAAACGAGGAAGCGGGAATTCGTAAAAAACCTGCGCCCGATTCGCTGTTTGCGGTGCTGGACGAGCTGGGCGCAAGCAAAGCGGAAACGGTGTACGTTGGGGATTCGGAAGTGGATATTCAAACGGCGCAAAACGCTGGGGTGGATTGTATTTCCGTCACTTGGGGCTTTAAGGATAAAGAATTTTTATTGCAAAACGGCGGTAAGGTTTTGATAGACGAGCCGAAAGAAATTTTGGCGTTTTGTAAGGAGAGATAAAAAAGAGGTGGCGTATGAAAAACGCTGTGGATAATTTGATAGGCAACACGCCGTTGGTGCGGTTGACGGAGATAGAAAAGCATTTTGGCGTGCAAGCGAAGCTGTACGCGAAGGTGGAGCGGAACAACCCTGGCGGTTCCATCAAGGACAGAGTTGCCAAAGCGATTATTGACGAAGCTGAACAATCGGGACGGTTGCGTGCAGGCGGTACGGTGATAGAAGCGACGTCGGGAAGCACGGGCGTGGGTTTGGCAATGATAGCCGCTTCCCGTGGCTATAAAGCGGTGATTGTGATGCCCGAAACAATGTCCGTAGAACGCCGTAAATTGATTGCGGCATACGGCGCGGAAATTGTATTGACAAAGGGCGCGGACGGAATGCGCGGCGCAACCGAAAAGGCGGCGCAGTTGGCATTGGAGATACCCAACAGCATTTTGGCGGGACAATTTGAAAATCCCGTTTGCGCGGACGTGCATTATCAAACGACGGGCAAGGAAATTTGGGAACAAACGGCAGGGCAAGCGGACGCGTTTATTGCCTGTGTGGGCAGCGGCGGTACGCTGACGGGCGCAGGCCGGTATTTAAAGGCGCAAAGCTCGGCATTGCGCGTGGTTGCGGTAGAGCCGACGGCTTCGCCTTTGCTGTCGCAGGGCAAGGCAGGCGCACACGCCATTCAAGGAATCGGCGCAAACTTTTTGCCAAAAATTTTGGATACGACGGTATACGATGAGGTGATTACGGTAACGGACGAAGAGGCTTTTGAAACGGCAAGGCAGCTTGCGAAAAAAGAGGGCTTGTTGGTGGGGATATCATCGGGGGCGGCGGTGTACGCTTGCGTATTGTTTGCAAAGCGCGCGGAAAACGCCGGTAAAAATATCGTAACCATTTTGCCGGACGATGGGGGCAGGTATCTATCGACGGCACTTTTGCAGTGAAAAAAATAGAAAAAGAACAAGGAGGGTGAGCTATGCAGTTTTTACATTTGGAAAAGGTAGAAAAGGAATATAAAGGCGCAAGCGGCGGAGTGAGAGCGCTTGACGGCGTGTCTTTTTCCGTGGATAACGGGAAGTTTGTCGTTATTTTGGGACAAAGCGGCGCAGGAAAAACGACCTTGCTCAATTTGCTTGGCGGTATGGACAACGCTACGGGCGGAAGCATTACGCTGGACGGAAAAATCGTGTCGGATTTTAACAAAAAACAGTTGACTGAATATCGCCGCGCGGACGTTGGTTTTGTATTTCAGTTTTACAATTTAATGCCAAATTTGACCGCGCTTGAAAACGTGGAGCTGGCAACGGAAATTTGTAAGGACGCGCTGGACCCGAAAACGACCTTGGAAGAGGTAGGGCTCGGGCATCGGTTGCATAACTTTCCTGCACAGCTTTCGGGCGGTGAGCAACAACGCGTGAGTATCGCAAGAGCTATTGCGAAAAACCCGAAATTGTTATTGTGCGACGAGCCGACGGGGGCGTTGGATTATCAAACAGGCAAGACCATTTTACGGCTTTTGCACGACGTATGTAAAAAGAATAATAAGCTGGTTATCGTCGTAACGCATAACCAGGCCTTAAAAGAAATGGCGGACGTAGTTATTACCATTAAAAACGGGCAAATCGAGCAGGTTATCTCCAACGCCGCGCCCAAGCCCATTGAGGAGATTGAGTGGTAATGAAAGCGCAAATAAAGACGGCGTTACGGCTGTTTAAAAAGCACTTGACGCGGCTTTTCACCATAGTGGCAATTGTGGTTGTCAGCATTGGGTTTGTGTCGGGCGTGGGGGAGCTTGAGGACAAAATTGTAACTGCCGTCAACGGCTATTATCATGAGTATGCTTTGTCCGACCTCTATATAAAGAGCAACAGCGAGCGTGGTTTTACGTTGGAGGAACAAACGCTTTTAGAGGAGAAATACGGCGCGGAAAACGTGCGGAAAAGTTTTTCGTATGAAACGGACGAGCAGGGCGAAATTACCCGAATTTACAGCTTTAATTTTAAAGATAACAACGTTAACCAATTAAAAATTTTGGAAGGCAGGTTGCCTGAAGCGCAGGACGAAATTCTTGTAGAGCGCGAAACGGTGGATTTTATCGGGCACGCCATTGGGGACGTTGTAGAAGTGCAGGGCAGGAAACTGACTGTTTGCGGTATTGTTTACAATCCGTTGATGATGGCGAAGCTGAAAGAGCCTAGCTTTCAATATGAGGATAAACACGTAACGCAAGTGTTGTATATGCACTCGGAAACCCTTTTTATGGTCAACGATATATACGTGACTTTGGCGGACCGCGCGGCGTTTGACGGGTTTGGCGATAAGTATGATAATATGTTAGACGATGCCAAAGCGGAAGTAACCGCATTGCTTGGCGAAGGCAAGGCAACCGTTTTAACTTTGTATGAAAACTTTGGGGTATATTCCATGGTTTCGTACGCCGAAAAAGTGGGCTTGATTGGCATTATTTTTGTGGTATTTTTCCTGTTGATTACGCTTTTGATTGTTTATTCGACCATGACGAGGCTGTTTGACGAGGAGAGAGGACAGTTGGCTTGTCAAAAAACGCTGGGTATGGGAAATTTCCAAATTGTCGGGAAATACGTGCTGTTTGTGGCGGTGGCAACTCTGCTTGGCGGCGGCATTGCCTATCCCGTGGGGTATGGCTTGACAAGTATGCTGTATACGGGCTTTAATATTCAATACGAAGTGCCCGTTTCGACGGCTGGTCCAGGGTTTTATTATTATTTGATTGCGTTTGCTATTATTTTCCTTGCCACGACGGGGCTTACCTTTATCAGCAGCATGCATTTGGTAAGGCAAAAGCCAACGGTGCTGTTGACGCCAAAAGCGCCCAAATCGGGGAAGAAAGTAATTTTAGAGCGCATTCCGTTGATATGGAAAGCGTTGAGCTTTAAATACAAATCCACTTGCCGTAACGTGCTGTTGTTTAAAAGCAGGTTCTTGATGACGGTGGTTTCGGTTATCGGCGCAACGGTGCTTGTCTTTGCAGGAATGGGGCTGTTGGATTGTACCAGCCTAATGGAAAACACCGAAGTGCTTATGTTGATTTCGGGAGTATTGATTGTTTTCTCGGCGGTGCTGTGCGCGTTGGTTATTTACAATTTGACCAACATCAACGTCAGCGAGCGTACCCGTGAAATTGCCACTTTGATGGTGCTTGGGTATGATGATAACGAAGTATCGGGGTATATTTTCCGTGAAATTTACATTATGAGCGCAATCGGCGCGGTGCTGGGCGTACCGCTTGGCGTGCTGTTTATCGATTTTGTGTTCGCGCTTATTGATTTTGGTTCGCTTGGGGATATTCGTTGGTGGTCGTACGTGTTGACACCCTGCCTTACGATGCTGTTTAGCTTTTTGTCTACCTTGCTGTTGAGAAAGAAAATTACTAAAACGGATATGAATGCGTCCTTGAAAACAATTGAATAAATGTAAAACGGGCTTCGGGAGAAATTTCCCGAAGCCCGCATTTTTTTTATTTTGTTTTAGCCTAAAATGCCAATGGAGAGGTAGCAGAATAAAATGACTGATACGGCATCGACAATGGTGGTGATGAAGGGGTTGGCTACGACGGCAGGATCGAGTTTGCAAAGCTTTGCAAAGATAGGCAGCACCGCGCCTACCAATTTTGCCGCGATAATCGTACAGAACAACGCCAGCGAAACTACAAGGGAAACTTGCCAAGTGTAGCCTTCAATGCCGAGGAGCATTCCGTCAAGCAACACCAATTTTAAGAAGCACGCAAGGGCGAGCGTTGCGCCAAGCAACAGCGAGGTGCGCAGTTCTTTCCATACCACTTTGCCTATGTCGCGCGTTTCCAATTCCCCAATGGAAAGGGAACGGATGACGGTTACCGAGGCCTGCGAGCCAGAGTTACCGCCCGTACCCATGATCATCGGCACGCAGGCAACCAAGCAGGGCGCAAGCAACGCTTCATAGCTGTTTAATATCATTCCCGTAAAGGTGGAACCAAGCATGAGGATAAGAAGCCAAATTACTCGGTTGCGCCAAAGGGAAACCACTTTGGTTTTGAGATAGGGCTTGTCGGTGGGCGCCATAGCGGCCATCTTCGCGATATCTTCGGTGTTTTCTTCTTGAAGGACGGTCATTGCGTCGTCTACCGTGACGATGCCGACCAAACGCATTTCACGGTCAACAACGGGCAGGGCGAGGAAACCATAATCGGAAATGGTACGCGCTACGGTTTCTTTGTCTTCTTCGGTGTTGGCGTAAATAACGCTTTCGTTCATTATGTCCTCAATGAGCGCCGTTTTGGGGGCAAGCATTAAGTCCTTTGCGGTAACCAAACCCAACAATTTGTTGGTGGGGTCGGTCACGTAGCAGGTGTAGATGGTTTCTTTGTCAATTGCCGTACGGCGAATACGCTCGAAAGCGTCGTCTACCGTCATTGTGGGACGAAGGGCAACAAACTCGATGGTCATGATGCTGCCTGCGCTGTCTTTGGGATATTTCAAAATATCATTGATATACGCGCGGGTTTCTACGTCGCTTTGCGCCAAAACACGCTTTACGACGCTGGCAGGCATTTCTTCGATAAAGTCGACGGTGTCGTCCAAGAACAATTCGTCAAGGACGGCGCGAAGTTCTCTATCCGTAAGCTTATGGATAAGCTTTTCTTTGACGTCGCTGTCCATTTCGACAAAGGTTTCCGCCGCAAGGTCCTTGGGCAAAATTCGGAAGAGGATAAGAAGATCGCTATCCTTGTCCGTTTCTTCGAAAACTTCCGCAAGGTCAATGGCGTTCATGGAAGCAAGCAACGGTTTTAATACCGCATAGTTGCGTTCCTCTAACAAGATAAGGATATCGTCCAGCTCCGCAATACGGCGGATAATGTCCTGCGGCATGTCTTCGATAATTTCGACGGTTTCGTCTGCGGACATTTCGTCCATAACCTTTTCCAATTCTTCGTCGTGCAAACCACCGATAATTTTCTCCTGCATATCGGTATTAGACAAAAGTAAAGCCTCGGCAAGCAATTCGCTGTCGAGTGCTTCGGAAAAGGGCGCAAGGCATTCCTCGTCCAGATCTTTCAATACTTCAACAAGTTCGGCAGGGGACAGCTTGTTGGCAATTTCCGCTGCGGACTCGTAATCGTGGTTGGTTAAAAATTCTTTCAGTTCCATGTTCATACTCTACCTCCTTTCGTTATAAAAGTGCTTAAAATCGGGTAGCGTATACTCGTTGAAGTTTTAATGGTCTTTTAAGGGCGAGCAAAAACGTTCGCCGCAAGACAACTTAGCGGGTCTACGCTTTTACTGTGACTGTTACTTGGCATAACGAACGTTCCTCCTGTGTTTTTTTGTCGTTTTTTAATCTTTAATATTTTCTTCCCCGTCAACGAAATCTTTTTCGTCCTCGTCCTTGTTACGGGGACGAAGAATGAGGAAATCTACCAAAATGCAAATGGCGAAACCGCCAAGCAAAATGTATACAAGACGGAAAATGGCGTCGGTGTTTGCCGTTGCCTCGCCGTACGTTTGCGTTACCGTTTCGGGGAGCGAGCCCTCGAAGGTGGTGACAAAAGACGTGGGCAGGTACGCAATCACTTCCTTTTCATTGGCGTCCGTATAAGCAATTTCATAATATTCCGTTTCCAAACCTTTGATTTTTGCGCGCAATTGAATGGGCGTATCGGGCGTCAAAACGTCCTTTTGAAGAAACTCGGAAAGGTAGGGGAATTTATAGGCGGCGGCGCTGGAAACGAGATAACCCGTTATGGGCTCTGCATAGGCTTCACGATAAACGCTTTCCGCCATATCTTGACAAAATTCTTTTAATACCAAACAGCTTTCTCGTTTGCCCGTTGCGGGGTTGGGAATGGAAAGCACGTAATATTCTCCCGATTCGCCTAAAATAAGCGCGGTATGCTCCTCGGCGGAGCGTTCGTGCGAGAGATAGGGGAACACGCTTGCGCTTTGTAATTTCGTGATGTCAAAACGAATGGTCAAAGCGTTCTTTTTTACCGTTGTCAAACGAATTTGCGGTGTGGATTCCGTAAAGATGTCTTGGGTGTTTTCACAAGCAATCGTTTGCAAGGTGGAAAGGTTGAGCGCGCTCGTTTCCGTTAAATAATTGCCTTGATACAAGACGTACGCGCGGTTGTCCGTTGCGTTGAAGGCAAGGGAAAGCGCCGTCGGCGTGACGCCGTAAACAAAGCTTTCGTTGAACGTGATTTGGTTGGTTTGGCTATAAACGCCGTTGTCCGCTTGGTATACCGTCAACGTATTGCCATGCAACACGTACACATTGCGTTCGTAATCGACAAGAACTTTGTTTAGGTTTGTCGGCAGGCTGTTGATTATCTTTTCACCGCTTGCGGCGGCGGAGATAAATTCCGTTTCGGTATAGCGGTATAATTCGGTGCCGTGTACGGCGTAGATGCTGCCGTAGACGTCGGACGTCAAAAGGCTTGCCGTATGGCTGGTGCGCTGGATTTCCGTCCAGGTAATTTCGCCGTTGGTATCTGCGGAATAGTAAAGTCGGTTGGTGTCCGTCGTGAGGTAATACACGCCGTAAACTTCCGTTGCACCGATTACGTTGCCGTGGATTTGGGCGGCGGGGAGAGTGGAAACGGTTTCGCCGTAACCATCCTCGGATAAACTGTAAAGCTGGGCTTGCGTTGCGTTTGCTGTGAGCAACGTTTCGCCGTTGGACGCCATAAACGTAGGGGATATCGTTGTAGATATCGACGTTTCAAAGGCGTTTTCTTCGGTGTTATATACGGAAATTCGGCTGTTGCCAACGTCCGCGATAAACAGCATATCGTCCTTTAAACAAAGGTTTTTTGCGCCGTTAAGACGATGCGCCGAGCTGCTTGCACTGGCAATTTCGAAATTGGTGAAAGCCGTACTCGAAATAGAGAAATTGCGGATTGTGTTGCCTTTGATAACGTAGACGTTTTCACCCTTTGCGCACAGCGACGAATATTCGCCGTTGGTGCTGTAAATTTCGGAAAGTCCGTTATCGGTTAAAGAAAAGGCTTTGAAACCGCCGTTTTCGGAAGTGCAAACAAGAGTATTTTCGGTGATGGTTAAGGAAAGCACCGCAGGCAATTCCGCTACCGATACGTCACTGCCGTCCGCGAGGGTGTACTTGCGGAGATATTCGTCGCTTTTCATGTAATACAGTGCGCCGTTCGAGAAAGCGATGGCGGGGCAATACATGCGGTCTTCGATAAGCTGGGTTTTGTTTGCGGGAGCGGTAATCGGCGCCGAATAAATCGAGGTCGAAATGCCCGACATTGTCGTGTAATAAATGTTGCTTCCGTGTAAGGTGAAGGTAAGGCAATTGCTTATCCCTGTTTCCGTTGCGGTAAGCGTTGTTACGTTTAAGGTATATAAAGTGTTTTCCTTATCGAGGAAATACAAAACGCTTGCTTCCGAAAATTGCAATTTCGTAATTTCACGGGTATGGTCAAAGCGTTTGTATTCGTTTGCCATTTGGTCGTAGAGATACACTCGGTTACCGTCCGCGATAGCGGTGAAGCCGTCGGCTACGGAGACGTCCGAGGGGGCGTTTAAATGCAGGTATTCCTCATAAGCGGTAGGGGAAAGGAGCGTTTCGTTGGCGGTGGTGACGGGTACGGCGTTTGCGCTGGCTGTTTTTTGCGCAAAAGTATCCGTCGCCTGCGGAATTATCGCCGCAGCCGCTGTTAAAATGCATGCAATTGTTAACCCAAATTTTCTCATACGTAATCATTATAACATACATTATTTAAAAAAGCAAGCAAATAATAAAATAAAAACGTATATACGTCGCAATACGGCGTTGTAGCAACGTGCCGTTGCATCCAGCAACGTGCCGTTGCATCCAGTTTTTAAAACGAGTGGGTTGGTGATTGTGTATTGATGCTTTTCAGTTACAGTCCGCAAGCGTTCCAGTATCGTGCCGTTGCATCCAGCAAGCGTTCCGCTTGACCTTGTATTTAAAACGGGTTAGTTGAGGATTGAACATCGACGGTTTACAGTTACTGTTCGTTTAATGGTATGGGTTAAGGGGCATTGTCCCTTACGGATTTTTAAGGCAGAGCCTTAAAGCCTCGATGGCAATCGCCGCCGTGAGGCGGTAACGGACACAAAATAAGCAACCATAGGTTGCGCCATTACGGCGAAAGCCGTCAAGTAAGCGTTCCGCTTGACCTTGTATTTCAACGATACAAAGTTGGTTGTTGGGCGGTAACGCTATCCCGATACCGTTCGCAAGCGTTCCCAAGCGTTCCGCTTGACCTTGTATTTAAAACGGGTTAGTTGAGGATTGAACATCGACGGTTTACAGTTACTGTTCGTTTAATGGTAAGGGGGTAAGGCGCGTTTGATAGCGGAAAACGGACCTAAAAAAGGTTCGCTTTTTTCATTTTTCGAAAAAAGTTCGTTCGTTTGTTCGTTCGGGTGTTCGCCCTGCCTATATTGCTTTGAAAGGGGCGAAAACGGTCGTTTTTTCACTTAATAGGCATACGTATGTCATATTTAAACGCCACTATTCCTTTCATAAAAACGAACAAATGTTCGGATTTTGTGAAATCATGGCAGGAACCTCTTGCTTTTTTTGGCGGTTGGTGACATAATAAGCCCGTCCTTCGCGACAAGTGCGGCGGACGTGGGTTCAATTGAAAAATGCCTGACGAAAGTGTAGACGTTTTTCTTTGGATTTTTAAAAAATTTGCGATAAAGAGAGGTGATTTTGTTTGGAAAATTTCGTGAAGGTGGCGTTGTATGCGTATCCCGTTTTTAGGTCGATGCATAACGCTTACGCCGATCATATAAAAAACAAGGCGTTGCTCTCGTATAACAATTCGATTTCAGCGGAAAATTTGGCAATTTATTTGGCGGAAGAAATTATCCAAAAAAATAAATTGCTTTGGCTGAAAAATTTGATGGAGAAGGAGTTTGCGAAGCTGACGGACGAGGAGAGGGATTTGCTTGCCGTACGATATTTTGGAAAGCGCCGCGCGGCGGTAAAGGAGCATTGGGAAACGGCGGAAAGCGAACGGCAATATTTTCGTAGGCAAAACCGAGTGTCTGAAAAAGTGGCGGCAATGTTACAATGCGCCGGGCTGACAAAAGAAGTGTACGAGAGGGACTTTGCAAAGCTGGATATTTTTGAAAGGGTACAAAAGCTGGTCAATAAAAAAGAACAGCGGCAGCGCAATGAGAACAAACGCAAAGAGAAGCAACGGACGTTGCCCCTTTCCGACGAAACAAGCGGACGTACTTCGTTTTGGCTGGGTACATAAGTTTTTTAAAAATCGTTATTTTCATACGGCGGACGGCGGGGCGGTTTTAATATGAGCGCTGCCAACAGCGGTACAAGCAAGCACAGCGCGACCAAAATTCCAATTTGGACGGGGGGCGCATTTTCCGTAGCATCGGGTGTCGTCGGCGTCGGCGTGGGCGTTTCTGTCGGCGGTGTAAGCGAGGCGAGGTAATCGGCGTATTCGGTATTTTCGTCTATTACAATAGACGAGGGCTTGGGAACATAGCCGAATTCTCCGTTTCGAAGCACGTAGCAATAGGTGTTGGAGCCGACGGTATAATCTCCGTAATAGGCGCAATTAAAGGTGATTTCGGTGAGGAAATCGGAAGCGGGTTGCAATCCGTCGCCGAGCTGATAGCGGATCTCGAAAAGGTAAGAAAAATAAGGACGTTTGGGGGTGTAATCGACAAAGGTCAACGCTTGCGTTTCGGCGTAGCCAATGAGTTTTTGATAGCCGTCCGTATCCGTTTGGTATTCGATTTTGCAATAATCGGCGGCGTAGGCAAGCAGTTTGACGTAATAGCTTTTCGGGAGCAAAAACAAACCGCTGTCGGCGCTGGGCGCGCTGTAGAAAAAGGCGCCGCTCGTTTGCAGGCAGGCATAATCGCCTACGCTGGGCAACGGCGTTTGTACGGAGGACGTTTGCGCGTGTACCGCAAAAGAACGGACGGGCGCGTGTGCGAGGGCGTACGTGGGGAAAAATATGTATGCGAAGCTGAAAAGCAGCGTTAGCGCCGCGCGTAGGATTTTGTTCATAGCGTTTCGTGCGTTTGTCTGGTGAACCGCATTTGGCGGTGTGTTCGACTGATTTTGGATTTGGTTATAAACTATGGCGCAAGCTCGTGCGCTTGTTCCATTATAAAGGGGAAGAAAGGGGATTTTTTGGCTGTTTAGCAGGGATTATGAGAGATATTGTAGAAAAGTTGGTGCGCATTGAGGCGGAATTGAAAAGGCGGCGCGAGGGGGATAAGCTGGCGGCCTATAACAGCGGTGAGGTGAAGCATGAAAAGCAGGTGGCTTTTCATAAATGCGGGAAACGAAATCGTTGGGTGTTTGGGGGAAACCGTTCGGGAAAAACGGAGTGCGGCGCCGCCGAGTGTGTGTATTTGGCGAGGGGGATTCACCCTTATAAGGAGAATAAATCGGACGTGCGAGGCTGGGTGGTGTCGCTGTCGGCGCAGGTGCAACGCGACGTTGCGCAAAAGAAAATTTTGCAGTATTTGCGCAGGGATTGGATTGAGGATATCGTTATGCAAAGCGGGCGCAAGGACGCGCCTGAACATGGGATTATTGATTTTATCCGTGTAAAAAGCGCACTGGGAGGCAGCTCGATAATCGGGTTTAAAAGCTGTGATCAAGGGCGTGAGAAGTTTCAAGGGACGTCGTTGGATTTTGTGTGGTTTGACGAAGAACCGCCCGAAGACGTATACGACGAGTGCCGTATGCGCGTCGTGGACCGCAAGGGGGAAGTGTTTGGCACAATGACGCCTTTAAAGGGGCTGACCTTTGTGTATAATGAAATTTTCCTAAATAGGCACAACGATCCTGAAGTTTGGTACGAGTTTATGGAATGGAGCGACAATCCGTACCTCGACAAAGAGGAAATTGCTCGTATGGAAGGGAGTATGGACGAGAATACCTTGCAGGCAAGACGGTATGGGAAGTTTGCTTCGTCTACGGGGCTGGTCTATCCTGAATTTGACGAGCAGGTGCACGTTATCGAGCCCTTTCCCTTGCCTAAAGATTGGCAGGATATTGTTTCCATTGACCCAGGGCTAAATAATCCGCTGTCGGCGCATTGGTATGCGGTGGATTTTGACGATAACGTGTACGTTGTATACGAGCATTTTGCCGCAGGGCGGGATATTGATTTTCATGCGGCGGCGATAAAGGATATTTGTGAGAAAATAGGTTGGCATTACGACGGAAAGGGCAGGGTGCGCGCTTTGATCGACAGCGCCGCTAAGCAACGAACGCTAGGGAGCGTGAAAAGTGTTGTTGAACTCTTTTACGAGCGTGGGATTTTGGTTAATCCTGACGTGGAAAAGGATTTGTTTTCGGGGATTGCGAGGGTGAAAAGCTATCTCAACCCCAAAAATGGATTGCCGAATATCTATATCTTTAACACTTGCGTAAACTTGATTAGAGAATTGAAGGGGTATTATTGGGGGAACGGCGATACGCCGAAAAAGACGGACGATCATTGCTTGGACGAGATGCGTTATTATTTGATGACAAGACCTAAAAAGACCCCGAAGGAAGAAGAAAAATCGGTTATTCAAAGGGATAAAGAGAGAAGATTTCGCGCGTTGAAAAAGGGGAGAAGATTTGATTTGTAAGTGAAAAGGAGGGGGCAGGTACGAGTTGAAAAGGAAAAATAGGCGTTAGGGAGGGCGTATGGCAAAAAAAGAAAAATCGGATAAAATAAACGACGCGCTGTTGAAGGTGGCGCTTGGGTATCAAGTGGCGGAAGTGACGGAGGAATATGCGGAAGTGGATGGGGAATTGAAGCTGACCAAACGAAAAAAGACAAAAAAGGACGTGCCGCCCGATTTGAAAGCGGTGCAACTGTTGCTTGCGGAAAGCGGCGGCGAGGAATATGCCGCTTGGTCGGAAGAACAATTGGAAGAAGAACGCTTGAAATTGCTGTCGGCACTTTCTAATGCGCAGGGCGAAGAAGAAAAATCGGTGAGAGTGACGAAGGAGAAATCCGCCCCGTCGAAAAAGAGTGCTTATGGTAAAGGCGTGAAGGCAAAGAGTGTGAAAAAATCCGTCAAAAAGACGGGAAGAAAGGGGACGGGCAAAGCGCGCGCTCTTTCTAAAAAGGAGGATAAGGAATGATTTTTGAGAAAAAAGCAAACGCAAAGGAGATAGAAAGGGTGAGGAAAGAGGCGGAAGACGCAAGGATTGCCGCGGACGTCAGTTCTGATTATCATAGACGCGCGGAAGAAAGACGAAGCGTGGAAAGCGGTTGGATTTTGAACATTAACTTTTTAAGCGGAAACCAATATTGCGACGTGTCGCCGTTTGGGGGCGTGGAAGAAGAGGATCAACAATTTTATTGGCAATCGCGCAGGGTATTTAATCATATTGCGCCTATGGTGGACGCACGTGTGGCGAAGCTGGAAAAGCGCAGACCTGAATTGAAAGTGCGCGCCTTTTCTGATGAGGACGGGGACGTGAAAGCCGCAAATTTGGCAACGGGTATTTTAAAATACGTGCGTGAGCGTATTGGGCTGGACGGCGTAATTTCCAAAGCAACCGTGTGGTCGGAAACCTGCGGTAGTTCCTTTTATAAAGTGGTTTGGGAAGAAAAAGGCGGTAGGCAGGTAGCGATTGACGAGAAAAATAAGCCCGTTTACGAGGGCGAAGTGCGTGTGTCGGCGGTGTCGCCGTTTGAGATTTTCCCCGATAGAATGAACGTCGAGGATTTGGATAGCGTGCAAAGCTTAATTCACGCCCAACCTGTGAGCGTGGATTATATTAAGGAACGTTTTGGCGTGACGGTGGCGGGCCGTCCTATTTCGGGGATTATGGGCTATGGCGAGCCCTCTGCAGGGAAATTGCCGTCGCAAATGTCAGGCGCGGATTCCGCAAGCATTCGCGAAGGGGAAGTTTTGATTGAGAGATACACAAGACCGACGGAGGAAAATCCTGAAGGGCGGTTGGAGATTGTCGCGGGGGAAAAGTTGTTGTACGCCGGACCGTTGCCCTATATCAACGGCGAGCGCAGTGAGCGAACCTTTCCGTTTATCAAGCAGGATTGTATGCGTTTGCCCGGGACTTTTTTCGGGTGCAGTATTATTGACAGACTTATCCCTGTACAGCGTGCCTACAACGCTGTTAGAAACCGTAAACATGAGTTTTTAAATAGACTTTCAATGGGGGTTTTGACGGTAGAGGACGGCTCGGTGGATACGGATGAGTTGACGGAAGAAGGCTTGCTGCCTGGTAAAGTGTTGGTGTATAGACAGGGCGGCAAAGCCCCTGAAATGCTTGATTGCGGCAGTGTGCCTACCGCCTTTAAGGACGAAGAAGAATGGTTGGAAAAAGAGTTTTCGCTCATTAGCGGTGTAAGTGATTTGTCGCAAAATTCCACGCCGATGCGCGTTACGAGCGCAACGGGTTTGCAGTTGTTGATTTCGCAGGACGATTCGAGATTGTCCGCTACGATAAAGAGTGTGGATTTGGCGTTGAAAGAGGTTGGCAGACAAATTTTGCGTTTGTATAGACAGTTTGCAGGCTCGGCGAGAATGATGACGTTGGCAGGGGAAAACAAGAAAACGCAGGTGCATTATTTTAATGCAGGCGGTTTGTCCGTCAACGACGTACAGTTTGAATCGCAGGATACTTCCACGCCCGAAGAAAAGCGTAACGTGTTGATGCAGCTTTACGAGGCGGGTTTGCTTACCGACGAGAAAGGGAATTTAACACAGGAAAATAAAAATAGAATTTTGGATGCGTTTGGGTTTGGCAGTTATGAAAACGCAAGGGATATTTCCGCGTTGCATACCGCGAAAGCAAGCGAGGAAAATTTGGAACTGAAAACGGCGGAAATAACGCCCGACGTTTACGACGATCACGATATGCATATCGACGAGCATACGAGATTTTTGCTGTCGGGTGAGTTTAAAAGAGTGGGCAATAAAGAGGATATTAAAAAGAGATTTTTGGCGCACATGGCGGCGCATAATCGTATGAAAGCAAGCGGCTTTGGCGGTGGGGAGATCGTTGAGGACGCGGAAAAAAATAAAATGTAAAAGGGGGAAAATATGGAAAGAGAGGAGAACGTTTGCGTGAATGAGATTCGGGCGGAGGAAGAAAAGACGGTGGATAGGGAGGACGTCGTAAAGACGGGCGCTCCGCAAAATGCCTCGGCAGTTCCCGAAAAGTTTAAAGACGTGGACGCCCTTGCGAGGGCTTACGGCTCGTTGCAGGCGGAGTTTACAAGACGAAGCCAAAAGCTGAAAGAGCTGGAAAAAATTGCGGACAATTTTAAATCGGGCGAGGCGGACGAGGAAGAATCGGGGGTGGAAAAACTCCGTAAGATTGCTTCTGCGAGACGGCTTGCCGCAAAGGAATTTGACCGATTTGTAGCGGAGCTTTGCGCTTTGCCGCAATCGGCGGAAAAGGATTTGAAACCCGTAACGGTAAAAACCTCAATGGACGCTTCGGAAACGCGCGCCGCGGCGGACGAGGATTTGGCAACGATTGGCAAAGAGGACGGCTTGGTATCCAATACGTGTACGCAAAGCAAACAAACCGTCGGTTTGGAAAAGGACGAGGGGGCGTTTGCAAATGGGGAAGCGGTGAATAATACGGTGGCTTCGTCTGTCGCAACAAAGGAGAACGGCGATACTTCGGACGACCTCTATGCGCAGGTTTGCCAGGACGAAAGCGTTCGGCTTCGTGTGATTGGGGAATATTTGTCCTCGTTAGGGAAGTCGGGCGCGCCCTTGACGGCAGCTGGGACGGGCGTAATGACTACGCCGCCTATGCGTGCTAAAAATATTAGCGAGGCGGGTATAATGGCGTTACAGTATTTTAAAAAGCCCGTCGTTTGCGATTAAATCGGGCGGAAAAACGCCTATGCCAGTATGTTTTGGCAAAATAAAAAATAAAAAATGATAGAATAAGGAGAAAAAAATATGGTAACTCTTCAAACGGCAGATAATGCATTGAAATCTTTTTATCTCGGCGCAGTGACCGAGGCTTTGAATATGAAAACCAATCCCTTGCTTGCAAAAATTCAGCAAACGAGCGCAAGCGTGGTGGGTAAGGACGTGCGTAAAGCTATCCGTATCGGTATCAACGGCGGTATCGGCGCGGGCAGTGAAACGGGCGCGCTTCCTAAATCTGCACCCAATGAATATACGCAATTTGTGGCGACTTTGAAAAATTTGTACGGTACGATTGAAATTTCCGATAAGGCAATCCGCGCGTCGGCGAATAATGAGGGCGCGTTTGTCAATTTGCTTAACGATGAAATGGATTCGCTTGTGAAAAGCGCTTCCTTTAACTTCGGCAGAATGCTCTTCGGCGACGGTACGGGCAGAATTGCAAGCATTGTCGGCGTAGCGCCTGGTAATATTATCTTCTTGGACAGCGTGAACGGTTTGGCGGAAGGTATGATTATCGACGTGTATACCGAGGACATGAAAGAATGGAGCAACGTCTTCAACCGTAGAATTATCAGCATTGACCGCGAGGAAAAATGTATTATCGTAGACGGTTCTGAATTTAGCGAGGACGATGCGGAAGTAGGTTTCGGCGTGGCGATTCATGAATCCGCCGGCTATGAAATTACCGGTCTTGGCGCGTTGTTCTCGGATAAGGAGATTTACGGCGTGGATAGAAAGGCATCCTTTATGAAGCCTTATATTTCGGACAAGGTGGGGGATATTACGGAAGCGAAAATTCAAAAGGCGATAGACGTTATTGAAGAAAATTCGGGCAGCAAAGTGAACTTTATCGTTTGCTCTTGGGGTGTAAGACGTGCGCTTTTTGAATATTTCAAATCCTTCAACGTTGTGTTGCCTACCATGCAGTTTGACGGCGGTTTCACGGCAATGAGCTATAACGGTATTCCCATTGTCGTTGACCGTTTCTGCCCTGCTGGCTGTATGTATCTTCTTAATACGGACGATTTTAAATTGCATCAGCTTTGCGATTGGCAATGGTTGGAAGGCGAGGACGGGAAAATCTTAAAGCAAGTGCCTGGTAAGCCTATCTATACGGCAACGCTTGTTAAGTATGCCGAACTTATGTGTGAACGCCCTAACGGTCAAGGTATGTTAAAGGGCATTACCGAAAAGTAAGCCGTTGCGCGCAAGAGTTTGATTTGCAGTTTCGTATAGGTTAAAATTGCAAAGGGGGTACCCGTGTACGCGTTGAAATGGGTATTCGGGTACCCTTTTTATATTTTTTTTGGCTGTGGTTTCGGCGTTTTACGCAAAGGCACGGTCAGTGGAGAGGAGGTTAGAATGACGGTTAGAGAAATAGTGTTTACGGTGGCGAGGGAGCTGGGAATTTATGACGAAGTGATGAAGTATGTGGACGGCATTTCGCAGGACGGAAAAAATAACGCGGAGATGCTGTTGGATTGCTTTAACATTGTCGAAAATGAATTGGCGTTGGATTATTTCCCGTTGTATACGGAAGAAAAATTGAGCAATCCGACGGGGCAATTGGCGTACAATCGGTTTTTAAAAACACCCGTACGTATCACCAAAGTGTGCGACGGCGAGGGACAGGAAATTGCATACGAGCTGTTTGCTAATTATTTGAAAACGCAAACGGGATTGATTAGCGTTGCTTATGCGTATACGCCCGATAAAAAGGATTTTACCGATAGTTCGGATTTTGTTTTGCAGGTGTCCGATCGCTTGATTATTTACGGAGTGCTGTCGCAATATTGCCTTGCGATGGGATTTTGCGAGCAGGCTGCTATTTGGGATACGAAATATAAGGAGTCCATAGAAAGCACTTATCGCATGGGTAAGGGCGGTCAAATGGCGTCGAGAAGGTGGATATGATGATTTTGCCTTTAAAAAAATGGTCAAGTAAATTGACGGGAAAAAAGCGGACGTGGTCGTTTGATAAGTTTCGGCTTTATCCAAGCGGCGAGCAATATTCCATTTGCGCGCAAAACAGTATGAATTGCGATTGCCGCGACGGTGTGTTGACGACGGGGGTTGGGGTGAAATATTACTTTTCAACTTACGGACGATTGGTGTCGCCGGGACGGGATAGTCCTATTCAGGTTTTTATAACGAGATATTGGGATACAAAGACAAACCAATACATGGAGCAGGTTGGATATATCGATTCGGAGACGGGTACGTTTCGTATCTATAAAGAAACGGAGACAACGGGAGGAATTCAAGGTATACAGCCCTTGGCAATGGGTACAAGAGCAACCACCATAGTGACCAATGAGATGCGTTGGGGCGTTGCGTTTGTCGGTAAAGACGGCGCGTTGTATTACGACAACTGGGGATTGTTTAAATCGTTGTCCTCTTCGCCGAACGTTGTGGCGGCAATAAGTTTTCAGCACCGTCTTTTTCTTGCGGAAAAACCGCAAAGACTGCATTATTCGTCGGTGGATAACAGCACCGCCTTTTTTGAGAGTTTGGATACGAGCGGTGCGTTGCAGTTTCCTTGGAATATCGGGGAAATCGTTGGGTTGCAGGAGCTGAATAACCGCTTGTATATCTTTTTCGAAAGGGGGATTGGCGAGCTGGAATGCGACGGTTTGCCGAGAGAGTTTAAAACAAAACGCTTGACGTACGGCGGCGGAAAAATTTGCGAGAGATTGATTGGGCGTTGCGGAAAATATATTTATTTTATGGCGGAGGACGGGCTGTATCGCTTTGACGGACGTACTGCCGAGCCTGTGTTGCGTGAAATGCGCGTGCGTCCTAGCCGCAGCGTTTCCGTGAATAATGCCACTGCAATTTGCGAAGGGAAGCTTTTGCTTCAATTCCATAACGAGGAGAATAATTTGCGGACGCTGGTCGTTTATGAGGACGGCGAAAGCGGATATTATACGGCACCGAAAGCAGGGTTGACGGAGAGCAATTCCCGCGCGTTTTGTTGCCACGAGCATTACGTGAAAATCGTTTGCGACGATGGGGATTTGGAAGCAGGATATACGTATAACTTTGAGACGGGCGAGATGAATTTTGGTACGGACAAGACGAAAATTTTGAAAAAGGTACGTTTTAAGGGCAAGGGAGGTTTTCATTTAACTTTGCGTTGTAAATCGGAAAAGATAGAGCGTGATTTGACTTTTGAAAACGGAGTTGCCGAGGTGGAAACGTGTTGGCGAGGCGCGTTGTTTTCGATGGAGTTCGTTTTGCGAAAAGGTGCGCGTATCGAGGGCTTGGACGTCGAATATATTGTGTAAAAGGAGGGCTTGGAGATGGAAATGAATATTGATATTATCTCGTATACGCCAGAGCAATACGCCGCGTTGTCGCCCGAACAGCTGCAGGAAGTAATTTCGGCGCAACAGCGTAAAAATAGATTGACGAGAAAGCTGGAGGCGGATAAGACAAAAGAGAAACAGCGTTTGGTTTCCAACGGGGTTTACGTGTCTGGTATGTGGGAGAAAATTCAAGCGAAATTGGTTGCGGTGTACGAGGAAGAAGTGGAATTTTTGCGTTCGGGCTTGCTGTTTTATTTGCATTATGGCTCGAAACCCAGCTCGGGGACGACCGAGCAAACCCCGTATCTTGTCGATTATTCGTTGTCGGAAGTGGAAAGATATCATATTGTAAAAGAGTATTATGAAGCGACCTATCCGATTGGGTCGACGCGCTTTCTTGAGTTTCAAAAGGATACGATTGCCGTACAATATTTGGGGGAATTGTATAAGACGTTGTACGATTATTTCTTGTCGTCAACTTGATACTGCGTTGCGGTTGGGTTGAGATTGGTTGGTGTTTTTAAATTGGGAAACGGGCGAGGCTTGTAAAGGGCATTTCGCTCGTTTTTCTTCATATAGAAGAAAAGGCAGGGGAAAATCCTTGCCTTTTTTTTGTGAATTTGGTATAATAAAACGGAAAATGCGCTCGGCGTTTAGGAAAACGTCGAAAACTGTGCGACGGAGGCGGCTTTATGGCTACGGTTTCGGTGAAAAAATTGGATGAAAGGGCTGTGTTGCCCACGTATGGCTCGGTGTATTCCGCAGGGGCGGATTTGTATGCCTTGGCGGACGAGGAAATTGTGATTGCGGCTGGGGAAACGAAGTTCGTGAGAACGGGCTTGGCGATGGAAATTCCCGTTGGCTACGCTGGGTTGATTTACGCGCGTAGCGGTTTGGCTTGCAAGAGAGGGCTTGCGCCTGCAAATAAGGTAGGCGTGGTCGATTCCGATTACCGCGGAGAAGTGATGGTGGCGTTGCATAACCATTCCGCCGTTGAACAGCGCGTTGCGCCTGGAGAACGTATTGCACAATTGGTGATTACCCCTGTGTTGGCGCCTGCGTTTGCCGAAGTGGATACTTTGGACGAGACCGAACGCGGCGAAGGCGGTTTTGGCAGTACGGGTAGAAAATAAAGGAAACGAGGTGACGTTATGTCGATGAGAATGAGAAGAAAGCGTAATTTCGGCGCGCGTATGGAAGCGTGTGGCGATTTGCTGTTGGCGCAGGGCGCAAATGGGATTTTGAATATGAAAGAGGCGGCGGAGAATTTCCGTGCGTTGGTGGATTTTGAAAAGGCGTTTGGAAATAAAAATCCCGTTGTGTTGGAAATTGGCTGCGGAAAGGGCGGTTTTGTTATTCAGCTCGCGCAAAAGGAAAAGGACGTCAATTATTTGGCGTTGGAAAAGATGAGCAACGTTATTTTAACGCCGATGGAGGACGTGAAAAAGCTGGGTGTGGAAAATATTCGATTTTTGAATATCCGCGCGGAGTGCTTGCCTTGTTATATCCCTGAGGGGAGTTTGGACGCCATTTATCTTAATTTTTCTACGCCGTTGCCCAAGCTTGGGTACGCAACGCAGCGTTTGACGCACCGTAATTTTTTGGAAGTGTATAAAAAGCTTTTGAAAAAGGGCGGCAGAGTGTTGCAAAAAACGGACGATAGAGATTTCTTCGATTTCTCGTTGGAGGAATTTAAGGCGTGCGGTTTTGCGCTTGAAAACGTGACGTATAATTTGCACGAAAACGGCAATCCCGATTGGAATATCGTGACGGAATATGAAAGCAAATGGGTGGAAAGAGGTTTGCCTATTCACCGTTTGGAAGCGGTATTTGAGGGGTAATCGGTAGGGTATAATGCTTGCCTGACGGCGCATTTATTGGGCGAAAACGAGTGTTTTTGATGATATGCGTTTTGGGGCATAGTTGGAAAGACAGTTTGAAAAAATAGGACGATTTGGTCTTACAATTCTTTAAGCTGAAAGTGGTACTGACGGTGAAAAGGTTGAAAATGCGAAAACGAAAGGGCGGGCGGCGCCTTCCTTGACGTGGACGGTTATAGGATTTTTTCTTATGGGGATTTTCTACTCTTTTGCCGATGGTGAAAGGGTAGTTTTTTTGTCCGTATTTTGAAAAAGATAGGGGCAGGTATGCGTTGAAATTTATTTTGGAGGGTGAAAACGTATGGAAAATATGGAAAACAAGGAAAATATGGCAAACAAGGAAAACCGTATTGCGGTGGTGAGTATTTTGGTTGCGGATAGGACGGTGAGTGAAAAGGTGAATGGGTTGCTCTCTGAATATGGCGATTGGATTTTGGGGAGAATGGGAATACCGTATAAGGAAAAGAAGGTGTCCGTTTTGTCGGTGGTTTTGGACGCGCCTGTGGAAGTGACGAATGCTTTAACGGGGAAGCTGGGGAAATTGCCGCAGGTATCCGTAAAGGCTTTGTTTGGTAAAATTTGAGGGGAATGAGTATGAGAAAAAGAATGGGCGCATGGTTGATGAGTGCGGTTTTGACGGTTGGCGCGTGCGGTTTTAGCGGTTGTACTATGGGACTTGAAAGCGGTGCGCAAACGGAAAAAGAAGTGGTGGTTTGTATGCCCGACGGCGCGCCTGCAATGGGATTTGCTTCTTTGATGCGCGCGGATAGCGAGGAGGACGGCGTGACCTATAAAGTGGTTTCTCCGTCTGTGATAGCGTCAAAGGTTTCCGCTAAAAATCAAGACGAAAACGCTGATATTTGCGCATTGCCGGTGACGGCGGCGAGTAAGTTGTTGGGGGACGGTACGCGGTATAAAATGCTGGGCGTTTTGACGGGCGGCAATTTGTATCTTTTGTCTAAAGACGACGGGACGGTGGAGAATTTCGCAGTGAACGGCGTTTTGGATTTGTCGCATTTGGTAGGTAAAACGGTGGGCGTTATGAAGATAAACGAAGTGCCCGGTTTGACTTTTAAGTGTGTGTTGGACGGGTATGGATTACCCTGGCAAGAGGTGAAAAACGACGGGGAAACGGCGGCGGATAAGGTGAATTTGAAAGCCATTGTCGACGCTGCTGCGATTGATCCCTTAGCGCAGGACATTGCTTGTTACGTGGTTGCGGAGCCTGCTGCAAGCGTGCAAATACAAAAAAATGCTTTTACGCGCGTGGCGAGCTTGGAAAATTTGTATAAGCAAAGCGTGGACGGCGAAGGGGCTGGCTACGACGGGTATCCGCAGGCGGTTTTGGTGGCGAAAACTTCCTTGATAGAGGCGCGAACGGCTTGGGTGGAAGATTTTATTGCGGACGTTGCGCAGTCAGCGTTGGCGGTGCATTCGTTAAGCGGGGAGGAAATTGTATCCGCTGTGATAGGGCATTTGGAAGATTCCGCGTATACAAGCACTTTGAAAGCCAACGTTTTGACAGCGGATACGGTGGAAAAGTGCGGCGTACGATTTGCGGAAAGCGCTGTTTGTAAAGAGGCGGTGCAGGTGTATTTGACGAGGTTGACGGCAGTGGATTCGGCGGCGGCGAAAAAGGTTGCGGACGGGTTTTTCTACGTTAATTCGTAATGGTTTGGTGGCGCGGAGGCGTAAGTATGGAAAGGAAACAAGTGGGCGGCGCGTGGAAGCTTGCCTTGAAAAATGCGGCGCAGATTGTTGGGGCGTTTGGCGTGCTGGCACTCGTTTGGGTGGTGGCGTATTTTGCCGTTGGCAACGCGCTGTTGGTACCGTCGTTTAAGGATTGCATGGTTGCTTTTGGGAATTTAATGACGGAAAGCGGCTTTTGGACGGCCTTATTGTGGAGCGCTTTGCGCGTGGTAATTGCTTTTACGATTTCGTTGGTTTTAGGCGCGGTTTTTGCGGTAATCTCGTACCTGGTGCCTGCATTTTATCGTTTTTTCTCAGTGATTGTGGCGTTTTTGCGGACGGTGCCGACTTTGGCGGTGCTATTGATTGTTATCGTTTGGGCAGGCGCAGGCATGGCGCCCGTAATCGTGGCGTTGTTGTCTTTATTTCCGATGCTGTATACGGCGATTTATGCGGCGTTGTCGGGCGTAGACGGTGATTTGGTGGAGATGAGCAGGGTGTACAACGTGCCTATAAAAAAGCAAATTTTTCAATTGTATTTACCTGCGGCGTTACCGTATGCGACGCGGGAAGCGGGCGCGGCGTTGTCCTTTGCTTTGAAATTGGTTGTATCCGCTGAAGTGTTGGCGGCGACGTATAATAGCTTGGGTGGTATGATGCAGGAAGCTAAAATTTATTTGGATATGCCGTTATTGTTTGCGTTGGTCGGCGTAACTTTTTTGGTCGGCGCGGCGATTGAGTTGGTTTCGTCCGTTGCGGCGGAAGCGGCGGAAAGGAGGATGAGATGAGGATTTGCGTTTCAAAATCGTATGGTGAAAAGCAAGTGTTTCGTCGTCTTGCTTTGGATATTGACGAGGGGGAAATTTTGTGTGTGCTTGGAGAATCGGGCGGCGGTAAGACGACCTTGTTGAAGATTTTGGCTGGGTTGACGGATTTTGAGGGGAGCGTTGAGGGCGTATCGAGCGTAGGGTATATTTTTCAAGAGCCGCGTTTGTTACCCAATTTGACGGTGGAGGAAAATTTGTTGTACGCTGGTGCGGAGCGTGGGGAGATAGAGGACGTTTTGCGGAAAGTGGAGATGTTTGCCTTTAAGGAGAAACGGCCGAAACAGTTGTCGGGCGGTGAAAAACAGCGTGTGGCAATTGCGCGCGCCTTTCTATCCAAAGCGCCGCTTTTGTTGATGGACGAGCCCTTTTCCTCTTTGGATACGGCATTGAAAATTAGGCTGTCCAAGGTGTTTGCGAAGCTTTGGCGGGATAGTAAAAAAACGGTGGCTTTCGTTACGCATGATTTGGAAGAAGCGTGGATGCTTGGACATCGTGCGGTGGTTTTACAGCAAGGGGAAATTGTATCGGACGTGCGGTTTGGTACAGAGGTTTTACCGAGAGAATATGGGGAAAACAATCCTGTTAAAAGGCAATTGTTGAACGTTTTAACGGGTGAAAACGAATTGTAAATAAAGGATAAAAGAGAAAAGGCTTGCCGTTTGGCAGGCCTTTTAACGTTTTCGGGCGCGGATATAGACACTTCCGTTTTGTAAAGCGCAGCGGTGCGCTTTTGCCATTTTGGATACGCTTACCACTTGATAATTTTCTTGCATTAGGTCGGGTAAAAGTACTTTCAACGCGGACACGGTATCGGGATAGCCGTCGTGCATGAGGACAATGGCGCCGTCCGATTTGTTTTGCATAACCGTTTCGTAAATTTGGTTGGCGGAGCGCCCCGTCCAATCTTTGGTGTCAATGGTCCAATCAATTAGCGGCGTTTGCGCGGCGGTGCGGACGTTGTCGTTGAGCTTGCCGTAGGGGGCGCGGAGTAGGTGCAGGGGCTTGCCGTCCGTTTGGGATAGAAGTTTGTCCGTTTGGGTAATTTCCGCTTGCAATTTGTCGGGGGGGAGGGTTGTTAAATCAAGGTGGGTATGGGTGTGATTGCCCAGCTCAAATTGCATTGTCCAGGCGGTTTGTAAAAGCGGTCGGGTGCTTTCGTCGATTAAAATTCCGTTACAAAATAAAGTGGCGGAGGCTCGGAAGTGCGGATGGCGTTCATTGAAGGCGGCGAAGACGGCAAGTATACTTTCCAAACCGCGTTTCGGGGCGTCGTCAAAGGTGAAGGCAATCAATTTTCTTTCAAGGGGGATTTCCGAGACGTCAACGTCTGAAACATCCCAAACGTTTTCGCTTTTCGAAGGCGGCGCAGGGGGCGTTTCAAGAGGGGTTTCGAGGGGCGTTTCGGGGGGATTTTCCAAAGGTTGGGCGTTGGGTTGGATAGACGGCGCAGGGGTATTGGGCTGCGTGGGCGGGGCGGTAGATGCCGTTGTGGCGCAGGCGGAGAGTGGAAAAAATATGCCAAGAAGCAGGAAGGATAAGAGTTTTTTTATAATTTTATACATAG
>JAZOVQ010000002.1:0-36826 GCA_045658805.1 Candidatus Scatosoma sp. | reverse complement strand
ACGTCACCTATTACGTTCGTGTTTACTTCCAACGTCGTCGTTTCGCCCGTGTAGATCGTTGCTGCGTTTTCTTCTGCAAACTCTACGCTAAACGTAGGTTCTGCCGTATCTCCTAACACTACCTCGGAGATCGTAAACACATAATCTCTTACGGTTGACCAATCCCCTGCAGGAGACTTCCATGTAATAAACTTCGCTGACAAACTGGTTGCCAGACCTGCTTGGTTCGCGCTCGTTGCCAAGGTATAGATTGTATCGTAATGGTTAACAATATGTTGCAAGCTTACTACTACTGCATACTCTCCGTCTATTTCAGGGAACGTATTCAATGCCTTGCCAAACACGTACAAGTCGCTTACGTCGCCTTCTATTGCAAGGTTAAAGGTGATACTCGTATACCCCTGCTCAATCAACCCTTGATAATACTCTTTAGAGAATACTTCTCTCAAGACAAGCGCTGGACTGTACGTAGCGTCTGCTTGGAATTTAGCAGTAATTACCGTTGCGCCCTTATCGTCGATTTCCTTGTTCATCCATTGCGATTGTCCAAAAACATCGTTTCCGTAAATACGAATACCGATTTGATTGCTGTACAAACCATCCGTACCCCAAACCGCCGTCAACGTGATATTTTCTGTGATGGGCGTTGCGAAATTGAAGGATTCTCCGTTCAATAACCAATCGGTTACATAGTACCCTTCCCTTTGACCATCGGGCATGGATACCATACCGCCATCTTTCACCATAGCGGGATCAATGGGATCGCCTTCGCCAACATCAAATGTAACCATCCACGCATTTACCCATTTTGCGACCAAAGTCAATTCTTGCGTGATAGGCGTTTCAAAATCAAACTCTACGCCATTCAACATCCAATAATCGAAGACGTAGCCCTCGCGCGTAGGCACTTCGGTGGGTGCCGTTACGACTGCCCCCTCAACAACTTCTGACGTATAGAAAGGAGTCGCTTCACCTGCATCATACGTGATCGTCCACAAATTGCTCCATTTTGCGACCAAAGTCAATTCTTGCGTGATAGGCGTTTCAAAGTCAAATTCCACGCCGTCCAACGTCCAACAATCAAAGACGTAGCCCTCGCGCGTAGGAACTTCTGCCGGTTGCATGGCTTTTTTACCCGTCTCAATTTCCGCCGTATAAAAAGGCGCAGTCTCCCCTTCTACCATGAAAGACACTACGAATTTCGTAGGCGCATTCTTTTCCCACTTTGCCTTTAAGGTAATATCCCCCACTACGGCAGTATTGAAATCATAGGCGTTCCCATTTAACTGCCACTCTACAAAGGTATAGCCTTCGCGTGTAGGATTTTCTGCAGGTTTTTGCGCTGTTTCACCTTTCGTAACATATTGCGCTTTTACAGACGAGCCACCCATCGCATCGAAGGTAACTTTATATTCGATAGAAACGGGCGTCTCGCTTGAAGAGGAAGACGAATTCGTTCCCGACGAACCGCCGATAAAATCACATGCCGACACGGCGCTCGCCGTCGCGCAGGTCATGGCAATCCCCATTACAAATCCAATAATTTTTTTCTTTCCCATTGCTTTTCTCCTTATCCAGCTTATTCATCTAATTTATAGACGAGTATACGCATCGTCATATCAACCCCTGCCCAGTCGTTTGCATCCGTGCCGTCGGCATCCAGCCACAACCAAGAATGTTCGGTAAAATACAGCCTGCAACGGAGCTTTTCCACTTGCCCCTTCGTGCCATGGCAGATTACCGAATGCGGAACAGGATCGTTTACGTAGATTTTAAGCGTCTTTTGTTCTAATTCCCCTACGTTTAAGGTATATTGCAATTCTGCACAATACCAAGCAGATTCCGGAACGAATACTTCTAAGCCGTCGCCAAACTTTTTCAAGTTTCCTTCAAAGACAAGCTCGTTTGCGGCTTCTAAATTATACAGTTTCGTCTTTCTGCCTATCTTAAAGGAATAGGACTTCATAATCACCTGCAAAATATTTTTTGCACATCTTTGCAATTCGCCCAACGTGAGATAGCCGCTTTCGTACGCCATTTTCATGTCGTCTGCAAAACCTTCCGCATCAGGAACAACCATGTATACGTCATTTTGCGCTTTGACCATATCCACGAGATTGTTCTTCTCAAACGACCCGTCTATGCTGCTGTCTATACGCGTCCACCAATCCGTCATGGCGAATCCGTCATAGCCCCAATCATCGCGCAATATAGTCGTCGTTAAATCGTAATTACCGCCCGTCGAAATACCGTTGACTCGATTATAAGAGGTCATAATCGCCTGCACATAGCCGCTCTTTACCGCAATCTCAAAGGGTTTTAAGAAAATTTCGCGCAAAGCGCGTTCGCTTAACACTTCGCTCTCGAAATAACGCATATGTTCTTGCGAGTTGACTGCAAAATGTTTCAGCGTGCAATAAATATCTTTTTTCGTAAAACGTTCGGACTCTTTTGCAGCGAGTTTACCCGCTAAGTATGGATCTTCTGAGAAATATTCAAAGTTTCTTCCGCACATAGGCGTTCTGTGAATATTCATCCCGCAACCGAGAATAATATCCAAGTCATACGCCTTGGCTTCATCAGCAAATTCGTCGAATACGTCATCCATCAAGTCAGGCAACCACGTTGCCGCCAAAAACGAGCCCGTAGGAAGACATGTTGCCGTAAATTCTTTACCTAAGCGGATACCGCAAGGACCGTCGCAAGTCGTCACAACAGGTACGCCTTTTTCTTGCCATGCAGGCGTTGTACCGCCGATACAGCTTGCCGTGCCAGGCAGCGGCGCTTTCGGACTGGACATACCTTCACCGCGCACAAGTTCCATCAGCGCTTTTTCATCAAATTGCGCGACAAATTCGTCCAACGTATTTTTGCCAGCAGCAACGTCTTGCAATGTGATGCCTTTATCACCCGTGATTACCAGCGCTTTAGGTAATTTTTCTTTAATTCTTTGACGAACGTCATAGTTCGCCGTAGGTACTTGTTCCCAAGCCACCGTGTCCCCGTTTGCCATCATCCTTTCAAACTTTTTAGTCGGAGCAAGTGCTTGTACGCATTGTTTTACAACGCGGGTCCTTCCTTCATCAAAGCTGAATACGAGTTTCGCTGCGCGAACGTTTTCACCTACGTAAATTCCATACTCGCCTTCTTCTAAGACCCAAGCGTAAGCAAAACCGCTCTTACCGCTATCGTCGTAGGAAGCCAAACTGTCAATATCGATGGTCAAATCAATCATCTGCGCTTCGTTCGGTACAAGCATTGCCGTCTTTTGGAATGCAATCAAGGCTCTTGCAGGTTTTCCAAGCTTGCCTTGAGGCGCAGAAACGTACACTTGTACAACGTCCTTGCCTCTATATTCGCCTACATTTTTTACACGAACGGAGAGTTTGATTTTATCGCCTACTTTTTCAGACAAAACAACCGTTTGCTCAAACTTCGTATAGTTTAAGCCATACCCGAAAGGATATAAAACTTTGTCCTTGGCAAACGTTTCAAAATAACGATATCCTACGTAAATATCTTCTTTGTGGATATTTTCCACACCATCGCCGAAGCAATCAGCACAAGGATAATCCTCGATATTCTTTGCAATCGTGTCCGCTAATCGTCCGCTGGGAGGTACGTCCCCCATAAGCGCGTCAACCGTACCAACGCCCCCTTCCTGACCGCCTTGCCAAACGTATGCCACCGTACCTACACCATATTTTTTTACCCACGACATATCCATAAGATTGCCGCTGTTGATAAGTACGATAAGGTGTTTGAAAGACTTGGAAAGAACTTGAATATTCTGTTCCTCCTCGTCTGTTAAGTACCAGTACCCCTTTTCAGGCTTGCTGTCAAATTCTTCACCGTAAGCACGATTTAACACATACACCGCTTTTTCGTTGCGTTCAGCCGCCTCTCTAACAAATCCTTCCTCTAAAATGGAAGATTTTTGATAGGGCGGAACGTACCAGCCGTTTCCTTGATTGCACGGATTTTCAGCAATATGCGCCCGTACGCTTTCATCCACCAACTCGTCAACAAAAACACGTGTTTTCAGTTCGTCTATGATATTGGTAACATACGCGCACGGAACCGAACCTCCAGAGCCAGAGCCGCTTTTTAAATATTCATACTGCCCGCGGCCAAACAGGGCTACCTTTTCACCATCGTGAAAAGGCAACGCCCCATCATGCTCTAAAAGAGTAATACCTTCAGGGATTAGCGCCCTGCACTTTTTTGCAAAGATATCAAAGTTCATATCCTATTTTCCTTACAATATTATTTTTTTAACTGTATACCGCCAAAGTAGGGCAGTTCGTTGAGCGAAGCGTACTGCTCATTCATAGCTACACCGTACGTACGCAACGTCAACGTGGTTTGGTTAAGTTCAATGTTCGAGAACATCGAAAGTTCTTTACCGTTTTGAATACCAGAAACCAAATGATTATAGATATTGCCATATTTAGCAAGATTGTCCGCCATTTGTGCATATTGGAAATTGCTGGTTTTCCCAAGCCCGATCGCGCCGACTTGGTGGAACACCGTCCCCATCTCACCCGATTGATATTCGTCGAAAGACAACACGTTAAAACCATTATAATCCTTGCTTGCAGACGTTGTTTCTACCGTTTTAATCCATGGTTCGTGAATAGTTTCGCCTGCCTTTTGTCCCGCAATCGGCTGAATGGTAATCGTATTGTTCGCATCATATACCAAAGGATTGGTCGTGAAACTTTCGCCGTCCTGCGCACTGAGTACAAGATCTACTTTTTGTTCTGTCAATACCTGCATCAACTGTTCGCGCAAAGACATCGCATGGTTTGCCCTTAAGGAGTTGTCGTCCGTATTTGCATAGGCGGGCAACAATAAGCTTTCGTGCATAACGACGATATTCCATTTAATATAAGAATTTACGTTACGCGTGTAATCCAAATCGTCCTTCAACCAGTTTAATTGCTGGTCTACAAGGCTACCCGTACCCGTAATCAAACCACCTGCTGTGTTTTGCTCTTTTACATGTTTATCAACGCAGTCATTGGAGTTTAAAACGATGACGTGAGCGGGTCCCAAATTAAACGAATAATACAAACCGTGCGTTTTTGTTTGCGAAGGCGCATCAATATGGAACATATTTTCAAAAACGTTGGTCGTTTTGTTCGTGTTTGTATAATATTCCATTTCGCCTGCCACGGGAACCATCGGCATATCGAACGCATATTCTTTATACCCGTCAAGCATACCTGCCCAGTATTTCGGCATCATACCGCTGGACGTATAATCTCCGCCGTGAACAAGGAAGTCCATATCTTCCGCTGTAAAGTAGTCCGTTGCAACGTCCAACGTCTTAGCAAACGCAGTGCTCCCTTCTTCGTAACCAGAAGTAGTTTGCTTGCTGTTTGCCATAAAGAGAAACTTCGTTTCTTCCTTTTCTTCCGCGTTGGTGGTAAAATGATAAACGTCACCGTACAGTCTAGAGCCTCTGTCACCAATGCGCACGGTATATTCCGTTTCAGGGTTCAATTCTAATACTGCCGTATTTTTCCAGTCCAACTTGGTGGAAGTTTTCTTACAAGCTACTTCTTCCACGCCTTCCATCGCGTCAAAAGTAGCTGCATCTACGTGCCCTTCCACGTATTGAATAACAGGATAATAACATTCTTCCGCCGTATGATAGGAAACCCCTAACAATAAAGCGTCTTCGTCGAAATACGTGGCTGTCAAGGCATATTCCTTATACAATTCTTTATTGAGCGTAGAGCCGTCTACCATGTATTTGCTAACAAAATACGCATAAAGCGTGTGCGACTCTTCGGGAACACGGCTAGAATTAACCACGTATTCCCCTTTTCCGTCCGGCTGGGTATACCAACCCATAAACAAATCGTCGGGATTATCCGAAGTCGCCTCAGGCAAAGTACCGTACCAAGAATTGATGGTAAATTTCTTATCGCTCAACTTTCTTCTGCCTGCCGTATCAAACTGTACCGTAGTATATTTGGAATCAAACGTTACTTCTATCAGCAAATCTTCGGTAACGCAATATTCTGTATACGTATCCCCTACGATCGTGATTTTTTCTCCGTTGATTTTGAATTCCTTAACGCGATAGCCTTGCGCAGGCTGTACGGAAACGGAAACGTTTTCCCCAAAGTTTACTTGTTCACTGGGAACGGAAACTCTTCCGCCTTGCGTTGCATTGATCGTAACGTTGAAAGGGCCTTCTATCGTATTTTGCGAAGTCGAACAGGAGCTCGCAAAAACAGCCGAGGTTGCCATCAGCATACCAAGCATGATTGAACATATTTTTTGCATACTTTTTCTCCTTTAACCCTTTTTCACCATTTTCAGATTGCTGATTGTAAACGTAATCTGTTCGTGATTGCTTGCGTTGTATACGCTATCGTCAAACGAAAGGAAGAACAAGACGTATTTCCCGAACCAGTCGGTGTCTGCGTTCGTACCCAAAGCTACGTTTTTCAACTCCTGATAGTACGCTATAATCTGCGCCAGACTTATCGTTATGGTATGCGTTTCCGCATTTTTGAAATTAACGGGCGTAGAGCCAAAAGAAGTAATCTTAAACGTAGTATCTTTCACAGCGTCCGAGACGTTTTCGCTAAACTGTACGTCCAACTTTAAGTCAAACGTCAATTCGTATCCTTCCTGCTGCAACGCCTGATAATATTCTAATTCGTACGCGGGCGCGATTTGCAAACCTGCCCCCCAAGAACCTGCCGTAGTATACGTAATCGTACCGTCCTGATTTACTTCTACGTTAGCGGTAGGATCTTGATATCTCCAAATCATACCTCTCGCAGACGAGAAATTATGTAAATCGGGATGCGCGTACATCTTTTGCGCAGGATCCAATACGTCGATCCAAACTCTCTGATAAGGAATGTCTGTGTTTGCTCCTTTGATGAAATATTCGATTTCATAGCTGCCGTAAGCGCCGTCGTTACCTTGCAAAGTGCTTAAATCTTCGTCCTTCGACGTCAAATCCGCATTTTTAACCAGCTCGTTTTGCACGGTGCCGTATTGCGTATATTTGGTAACGTTATACGTGTAATCTTCTACCTGCGTACCCCATGCGCGGTTCAACATAGACGACAAATCGTAAACGTCCTTTTCCAAGGTCGTATTTATCGCCGTTTCATACGTTCTGCGTACGGCAAAGATATCGTCAAAATAGACTTTGAAGGAAATAGGATTGCCGTCTTCGTCTACTTCTCTGCCGTTGGGATTCCAAGAGCCCGTTGAATTATCAAGCAACAAAATCCACGTCGATTGATAATGTTCATACGATTCGATAAACCCAGGTTTCTTATCCGAGGTCCCTGCAACGCCGGCCGTTAAGGGAATATAAAATTCTTTCCACTTCCCTGCCGGTGCAGTACCAAGGCTCGTTCGCCAAGAATTACTGGAATCATGTTCCCAGTTAAAAATCTTACCGCGACCCGTAGAAGACTCTACGTACACTCTAAAACGAACGTGGGTATAGCCTTCCATCGCCAAATTACGATAATAAGCGCGGTTTTCACGAATACCGAAATAAATATGCGTGTATTCCGCATCCGTTTCTAACACTGCATACGTACCGTCGTTGCCGTCCGCATCTTTAATGCCCGTTTCAGCCGTTGTTGCCGCCGTCCAAGTAGCTTCCATTCCAACGGCTTTGGGACTAAATTCTCTGACCGTCAGCCAATCTTCATCAAACACCTCTACTTCACCTTCTTGCAAAGGTTTACGGGCATACACTTCCATCGATTCGGTTGCCGTACCTTCATCTGCATTTACGGTAACCTGCACGGTGTATTTACCTATCCGAGTAGGTTGGAAGGTCAATCCGTCCGTAGGACATTCTTCTCCCGTTTCCTTATTGACAACCGATAAGCTATAAGTCGGATTGGTTGCACTGCCGTCAACCGTAACGGTAACCGTATCCCCTACGGAAACCAAAGTATCACATTCCAACTCAACCCCCAAAATTTCCGTGGCTTTGTTTACAACAACTTGTACGGTTTTCGTCACAGAAAATTCCCACGTTTCAATGCTATACGTGATGGTATAGCCGTCTGCGTCATAGGCGTTGAATTTATTTCCTTCGTCCGTGGAAATTGCGTTCCCCTTGGAATCGCGCACCTTAATAATGACGTCGTATATCGTTCCTTCCGCGTCCGTGACGTGTACGTTTTTAGGCAAAACCAAGCCGTATTGATCTACGGTAATCGTTTCACCGACGTCAAAACCGAATAATTCCGGCGCGTCTTTCTTTGAATCATTTCCAGTGCAAGCGACCAAGCCTACGCCAAACAGTACAAGACTAACTGCTATCAACGAACTGACAATCGCCTTTTTAATTTTAGAAAAATATTTCATAGTGGACTCCGTTATTCTCCTTTATTGACCTTCATGCGAATATTATCTATATAGATCTGGAAGGTTTCCCCGGGCGCATCTAATTCACCCCAACAGAATGCCAACTGATTGATACCGTCAAACGAGCTGCTCTTTTCACGCGAATTGCAAATTTGCTTCACCGTAACCGAATGGGTGACCCACTTTCCTTTCTTCAAGGGAACGGGCTTGTTGTAAATTTGATTGCCGTATGCATAGATGTGGAACCAAATTTCTCTAAATCCCCCTTCTTCGGGAACGTAATAATCAAAGCAAAGCTCGTCATTCATATCATAATGCTTCCAAGGCGTATAGGATACGTTATAGAGCTGTACTGCGGGCCAATGCTGATTCTTGCTCCAATGCTCCGTACCGCCGGGCGCGGTAATCAACATGGAAGAACCACGCCCCGTCGGGGTAAACGACGTCTGTTCTACGGAAGCAACCAACGAGCTACCGCCGCCACCGCCGTGCGATGCGATATTACGCACCTGCGTTGCGTTATCGAAGAACAATATTTCGTTCTGTTGAAGGGAGATAGTCTCTTGTTGTACCCCTTGCGTAGATTTATAGAAGACAACGTCGTCAAGATAATAGATCGATTCGTGCCCGACGTTCCCTTCAAAAGAGAAAATCATATTTTTACAACGGGGAGAAGGAATTTGCTCACGCTTCAAATCATAGAAGACTTGCGTCCAAACTTTGCCGGGAATTTCTTCGCTGAATTTTACGGAAGCGCCGCTGGGAAGTTCCATCTTGCAGGTTACCGTACGTTCTTCATCTTGCGCGTTATACACCCAAAAGCTGATGGATTTCACCAAAGAAATATCCGACATATCCCCGCGCCAGCCCGTATCCAAGGGCATAATGAAGGCGGAACTACCCGACCAAGGATTGTCTTCCGGTTGAATCCAAACCTTCGCGCTCTTCGTACCGGAATGCGCCATTTCCTTACCTACGTAAACGCCAGATTGATCTGCGCCTTGTAATACGTAGAAATCCTTAGGCTGCTCAAAGTCGTTGACCAGGGTCGGCACCAATTTGCCGATACTGTCTTTAATCTCTTGTATTTTTGCAATTTGCGCTTTTTCTTCTTCCGTTAAATTCGATTGACAGCCGGCAATAGAGAACGTCGCCATTGTCGCCAAAAGCAAACTTAAAATTTTACGCAATTTTTTCATAGCTTACCTCTCTATTGTAATGTCGTTCAGACCAAGGGAAACCTGTTCGGTCGACGTCGTCTCAAAACGCAACGTCAACAGCGTATCATATCTACCGTGAACTCTTTGTTTTTTCATATTCCACAGCAAAATAAACGTAGGAATCTTGACAAGATTTTTCCCCGGCTTTAAGGTAATCGACGTAATCTGATCCCCATGGATACCGTAACGGCTGGTAAATTCCTTGAATTTCGTATTATCTGAATGGGAAGCAAACAAATTCAGCTTAACGTCCGTTTCCCCATAATTATACATCGTCATCCAAAGCTCGCCGTACAAGTGATTGATATTGCAATCGCTCAAATCTAAGTCAAAATAACGCTTCTCTTCGTTTTCTGCGGCCTTTAAAGTATAACGGTATACACCGTCTTGTACAGCCGCCGTCGCATCTTCTTCGCTGAGCGAAACAAGGTCTTTGATCGTTTCCACTTCTATGGTTTCATTGTAATAGCCAAACGTAATCGTCACGTCCACCGTTTCCGCAGCGGTGGTGATTCGAAGCGCAGAAGATTGAAGCTTGGTTACGTCGACGTCAGCCTGGAATTCTCTATATCCTTCTTTCGTTTCCATGGACACAGCGTCGCCGTCTAACGTCAAGGTCGTATCTTGCGTAGACAAGAATTTCAAAACGGCTTTATCCGCCAACTTTTCATAATCGGTGATGACCGTTTCCGTCTTCGTCACCATATCCAGCAAGGAGGCAAGAGCCTCTCTGGCGGTCAAGAAGTTTTCATTCATATCAGCTTCCGCTTTGATTCTGTTGTGTTCAAAGAAGGTTTCGTTGATATATCCAACCATCTTTTCAAAATTATGACGGTCGTATACTAAACCAGCTTTTTCGACAACTTGCTTATATTCCTGTTCCAGCAAATACAGCACTTCATAATCTTCCATACTGTCACGAAGACTGTGAATACGCATCGTATTGATAGGACCGATGATACCGTAAGGCATACCAGGATAGGTCGTAAAACCGTCGCCGTTCGTTTCAGGGAAACGGCTTGCATTTGCATAAGGGTCGGAAATGGGTTTCATACCCGTATTATACCCCTCCATGTCTTGATACATATTACTGTACCACATTTGCATACCGTCTATATCGTACTGCTGCATCATCCAACCCGTTGCTCTTTGCATCATCAAATCGGAATCCAACAACACACTGACGTACGGATAATGGGGATAACAACCTGTGTACAACCACTGTTCCGCATCGTCCGTCTGATAGTATTCGTTATACCACGCTTCATAATCGTCGAAGAACTCTCTGCTATACGCATAGTCGAATTCTTGCGCACGCGTCAGATAGGATACGGGATGATTGAAGTAAGCGTCTCTGTCTTTATAGTTTAATCCTACATCCAAATCTTCCGAGCCTGCTTCAAAACGCGTACCGTCGCGCATAACGCCGTCCGATGCGTCGGAGACAAACTGTTTCAGCGTACGCATGGTCTCTATTACTTCATAGGCAAAATCTTTGTCGTAAGAATAGCCTTCTCCCGCAAACCAAGTCCCCGCTTCTACGGCAGCTTTCCATTCCGTTGCAAATTCCGCCTGCTTTTGTTTCATTAAAAGCGTACTCATCTCAAGGTTGTCAACGTTACCGTTCTGTTCGCTTTCGTCAAGGAAATTCAACCACATATCCATCTTTTCAAAAAGATTGATACCTTCTTTCAACGAACGTTTCGCAATCGCCGTCAACGTCTGGGAATACAGATCCATATTCGTCAATCGGGAATATACTACTCCGTTTACCGTAACGTTGGTCTGCGCATTCGTAGGAATGTTGATATACGAGCAACGCGGATCTTGCGAATATTCCACAACAGAATCCAGCCACTCGTCAATTTTCGATTCTTTGAAGTTGGTCGCGTCGCCAAGAAGAACAGGTACGTTTTGGGGATTTAAGCGAAAATCCAACAGATTATCCACGTAAACCTTTTCCATGAATTTCGTAAGATTCGCTTCACCGTATTTGTTGTTGTCGAACATGACTGCCCAAGTACTTCTCGAATGGGTTTCATCGGAAATTTCATATCCCCAAACGGTTACTTCCACAGGAATTTTCGTGACGTTACCGTCCACGTTTAACGTGAAATTACCCGTGTAAACCCCTGCAGGCTGACCCTTAGGAATTTTCACCGACACGTAAATACCCTGGTTATTGCCCTTTGCGATCACATTTTCGCCGTATTCCATCGCTACACTCATCGGCAATAAAGCATCGGGGGACATATCCCCGTCTTTATAGGGTGACAAGCCGTTGTAGAAGTGCTTTTTCTCCCCTTCAACGTCACGCTCTAACTCGATATACTTCTCATGATATAAGTCAAAGTTTTCCTTTTCGAGTGTATTCTCTCCGCATGTCAAATCGCTGAGCGTTAAGGTATACGAACGCACGTTATAATCCGGCGTCATAATGACTTGCGCCGCTTCGTGTTCATTTTGGAACGCTTTGATCTCAAGTTTTAACGCACCCGAATCAAACGTTTCGTTTTGCAATACTTTTTCCAAGTTATTCGTTGTGCATACCTTTACGTTTCCTACGACAGAGGGAATATCTCCACTGTTATCGCCGTCACCGCAACCGGCAGCCGAAAGTAAAAAGGAAAACGCCAGTAGCATTGTTACTATCTTTTTCACTGTACTTTTTCTCCGTTTCATGATAGGCTGATAACCTGACGTAGTTATGCTCCGTCAGGTTATGTCCCCCATTCCGCCTGCCGCGATTGCTTTTCAAGCGGAATAAATCTTTAATTTTAGTCCGTAACCCCTGCAAGGGAAAGCATGTTTTTCCACACTGCGTTATCGTTTGCAGAACACTTGTTATAGATCGCTTCCGCAATCTGTTTTGCCGTACGGCGGTCATTGCTGCTTTCACTGCAGAATTCGATTTCTAATTGCTTTTGACCGTTTTCCGTGCAAACGTCAGACAATGCGCCAGAACGGGTCAACGGCGTTCTGTAACCCTTCCCTACGTACCAGTCTTCTACGCTGGTATCTTTGATGCGTTGCTGTTGAAGGGGCGAGAAACCCTTAAACAAATCAGATTCGTAATCCATCTGATATTTGAAGGCCGTAGAAACGCCGCGGGTTGCCTTCATAAACGTTTCGATACCCTTATCGCTTGCCATGAAGGTAAGGAAATCTTTTGCCAAATCTTTCGCGTCCGAATTTTCGGGAATGAATGCAACGTGACCGCCAAGCGTCGATTTACACGTTCTTGCTTCCTTTACGATTGCAAAGTCTTTTTCAGATACGTTTGCAACGGACGTCTCCCCTGCGTCAATCGCCTTTACGATCGCTGCGAGTTGCGTATTATACGTAGCTTTATCTGCGTCAGAAAGGGTGGAATATTCCGTCGTACCGTGCGTATAAAGATCCATCTTTTCTACGATAGAGCTGTTGATAGGCGTCTTCAAGAAGTAGAATTCGTTATCGGGATTGATGAAAGGTGCGTTTTCCGGATTGTTCATGAATTCGTCCATTTCCAATTCGAACCAGTCCCCCATGAACATGAAGCATGCTTCCGTATTCAAGAAATGCGCCTGCGTAGTTGCATAGTCAGAATCTGCATAGTCGGTGTTAATGTAACCGTGCGTATTCCACAACAATTCTTCAATCGTTTCCATCGATCTCAAACGAGCGGTATCCTTAAATACTTCTACGCTGTATTCGCCGTTTACTTTACCTTCCATGAAGCTACGGAAACCATCTTCGCCTGCATATTGTCCCCACATAACGCGGAATGCGCCTTCCGTCCAACCCGTTTGCTTTTTAGCAATCATGATCAATTTGGGGTTCTTTTTATCTTTTTTCAATTCGTTACCCATCTGTACTAATTCGTACGTCGTAACGGGCATCTCGTAATCTTCGCCAAGATAAGTATCTACAACATACTTATTGTAAAGCAAGCCATAGCTACCGTTTACCCAAGGGAAATCCATTGCGTTGAAGCCTGCGCCCAAATCTCTGTCCGCTTCTTCCACAAATTGCGCGTACATCTTTTCTTTTACGGTTACGTTTTCGCCGGGAATAACGCTATTGTACATATCCGTCAAGTCTGCATAATAACGTACGCCGTCGCTTTCCCCCATCGGGTTGGTAGCATAGTCGCAAGAGAAATATAAATCGTGCGATGCATACGTACTTTCGATATCGCTTACGGGTTTGGTACGAATCGTACTAACCGTAGGCGAAGGAATCGCAAGACGGGGATATTTTTCTTGCACCCAAGGTTCTGCCTTAAACGCATCTGTCAAAGCATATGCCCATTCTACACCGTAACCAAAGTCGGAAACAAAAATTTGCAAGGTGTCTGCGCCGCCAAGCGTTTCACCACCGCCGCCCTCACATGCGACCATAGGCATTACGCTCATCGCCGCCATAGATAAAGCCAAAACTTTCATAATTTTTTTTCTCATAATTTTTTCTCCTATATTTTTACTTTTTTTGTTTTTTAATTTTTAGCCTTTCAATCCGCCAAGCGCCATATTTTTGAAAATCATGTCTGACGAGAAGCCGAACAATACCAACGGAGGAATAGCACCAATAATCAAACCGCACCAGTATTTAGGATAATGCATATTGCCGCCAGTTGCATTTCTAGACCCGAACAGATATAAGCCCGTTGCCAAATTCGGGAAGCTAGGATTGTACAAAAGAATATTTAAGTAATCGTTCCAAAGCCCGAACGTATTATTAATAAAGAAAGTCCAAAAGATTGGTGCAATCATTCTTGCCTCAATAGCGAAGAAGATACACAAACGGCTCGCCCCGTCTAATTCTGCCGCTTCCTTATAGGCATGAGATAATCCTGCGAACGCTGCGGAATAGATAAACACGCTCGGCGAACGTCCATTCCAAGACGTAAAAATGAAGTACAACGGACTATCGTACAAGCCAATGTCGTGAATAAACTTCATGTACGCACCGCCCGAACCAAACAAAGGTAACGTCATCGTAAACAAGTGAACCGCCATAACCGCCTTTTTACCGTAGAAATCATATCTAGCATAAACGTAGCCGACCAACATAGGCGTCAAGGATAAAATCGTCGCACGAGAGAAAGTAATCCATAAGCTGTTCCATACCATTCCTATGAAAGTAACTTCCGTTTCCTTGCTGTCACCGACAACCAAATATCCAAAGGCCTCTTTCCAGTTGCTCCAACGCCAAGTTTGCGGGAAGTCCCAAAGGTTGGTAGTAGTGAATTCCATACCCGCTTTAAATGAGTTAGTGAACATGAAGACCAAGGGTACTAAGATCGTACGACACTGTATACCGAGGATGGTAAATACGATGCCGAAAATAATTTTTTCCACGCCGTCACGTTGTGTTAATATGCTATTTTCTTTTGCTTTTCCAAACATAACGATTACCCTCCTTCTTAATATTCTACCGAATCAATTTTACCGATGAGCCATCTCATCAAATATACGATGGGGAACATAATTATCGTCAAGCACATACCTGCAGCGGATGCTTTAGCATAAGCGTTTTCTCCCGTAGCATATACCAAGGTAAACATCCAGTAGGAAATGGTTGTCGTTTCATACGCACCCTTTGTGAAAAGTAGGATAGGTCCACTGGAGCTCAAAATTCCAACAACGTCTAACAAAAGGAGCGTGGATAACGTCGGTAACAAAAGCGGAACGAGAATTTTCGTCAATTCCGTCCAAGGGCCTACGCCGTCCAAACGGGCGCTTTCCAGCACTTCTATCGGTATTCTCGCCAAGGAACCGCCCAAATAGAGCATGTTCTTCGTCCAGCCCATCCATATAACGTAAACAACCATCGTCCAAGTTGCCGTCTCCGAACGGAAGAGCAACGAAGGCATCTTGAAATCAGGGATGAACACATTAATAATCGTCTCGATTGCCCCGTTTGGATTGGTGATGTTTTGGAATAACGAAACAAACACAACGGGAGAGATAATCGCCGGCATATACAATATAAATCTGAACGCCTTATAAGCCGCTATCTTCTTATAGAAAAAGTATGACAGAAAAATCGACCATACAAACAATACCAGATCCGCACCGAAATAAATAAACGTATTTCTGATTGCTATCAAAAGCTCCGACCCAGGGGCGCGAACTTCGTTCCAAAGCATCTCAAAATTCACCAAACCTGCAAACTCCCCGTTTCTTTTGAATGCCAAGAAGAACGAATCAATATTGGTATATACGTATATCGTAAAAAATTCGATAAGCGGTAATGCAATAAGAAGATAAACGAAGATGGTGTCTTTCAACTTCTTAGCTTGACCCATACTTCTTTTCTTCTTCGTCATCAATACATCCATACAACTACCTCCTGTTATTACCTTTTGTGGTTTTAATTTCTGAAACTCGATTTAAAATATTTTCCGCGGTCTCTAGATTTTTTGTATACTTCTTACGAAATTCTTGCGGGGTGTTCCCTGTCACGTCTTTAAAAAATTTAATATAGGAATACGCCGATTTGAAACCGACAAAGTTTGCAATCTTAGTGATGGAATCCTGCCGATGCATTAAATTGTAAAAAGACAGCGTAATCCTCTTTCTTTTTTGATATTGAATCGGGCTGTACCCCATATATTTTTTAAACTGTCGCATCAAATGCTGTTTGGATACGAATGCAATCCCCGACAGCTGTTCCAGCGTAATATCTTCGCGCACATTGGCGTCTATGTAAGCCCTTGCGATCTCCACGGGCGAAGTCTTTGTTTTGGATACAGGCTCTAACTGCACTTTATTGCTAGAAAATGCAACCAACCCATCTCTCCACAAATTTGACGAACATAAAAATACGATAATCAGCTGCAAATACGACGCAACGATTTCGTTGCTAAATTCGCAATCGGTTGACAGCGCTGCGTACATTTTATCCAACCAGCCGAGTATTTCATCTCCATGCTTCCCCAAGCATATTTTACAATCGCTTGCCGTCGTAGGAAAATGCAAAGAAGTAACCCCTAAGCAATAATAGGACAGTTGGCTCTCCCCTACTTCTATGTGAGGCAAGCTTGCATTAATAACAAGTACATCTCCCTCAGCGATAGGGATTTCTTCTCCACTGACGAACATTTTTCCCGTGCCGTTCGTTATAAAGAACAGTTCGCAAAAGGTATGTTCGTGTTGACAGAGCTCGTCGTTGGATAAATATTCCTTACGCGCACGAAAAATATGGCTCATTTGCAAAAGCTTATATTTCTTGCCGTTCAACCGATTTTCTATATCGCACAAATACAACCCTTGTTCTCTTAATTCTCGTCTCATCGATACCCCTATCCCTTTACGTAAAATTAGCGCAACTTTGTCTTATCAAGCTGTATGCGAAAGATAATTTTCCCCGTCTTGGGTGCACGATATTCCTCTCGCAATTCCGGTCCGCAGGACGCCGTCCCAACGCCGCTCATCGCTGCGTCAATATTCACGTATACGCCGTCGCTGATTGGAAGTTCGAAGTCGTGTGCAGCCGATTTAATCTGCCCCGTCGAATAAGGTAAAACACTAAACGAGAAGGCTTTGTCCGCCGTAATCGTCCACCCATTTCCAATCGACAACCTAGTTGTCCCATAATGGCTGCCTGTTTCTTGGGGTTTTACCCAAGGAAAATATTCTTTTTTTGCTGTTGAACGATACGTTCCGTAATCGCTTGCGCGATGTTTATCTATGTAACTTTCATAAGGCCCGTAGCCTGTGTATTCAACGGAGTTTTGATATTTAGGTAAGGCAAATTCAAAACCAATTCTGGGTAAGTAAGGAACAAAATTCGCTGCTGTGTACGTCAGCGTAACGTCTACCCCATCATTAAAAAATGCGTATTCAATTTCGTATTCAAGGATAGGCGCAAGACAGTTTTTCACCATAGCTCCAATCAACTTTACGCGATTATCCGTTGTTTCCTTTTGATATACGACCTGTTTGGCGTTCTCGTACCCGCGCCAGTTTGATAAAAATCTATCGTTATCAATATAAGCGCGTTCGATATTGATACCCATTCCCTTTTTTAAACGAACGCCGCCGAGAGAACACAGCCGTCCACTTTCGTCTATCTGGTAAGAAATCGGGTTGTCCGCCACAACGCTTTCCAGCGATTTGGGACTTTCAACAAAGTCTTGACGGGGTTTATTTGCGTAAACCGCTTTCAATTCTCGAAGGTTGCTCTTGATTTTTCTATCAGGGGAAACCAAACCGTCTACGCAGAAGTTGCCGTCGTGTTCCGCTTCACCAAAATCGCCGCCATATAAAAAGCCCTTTTTCGTTTGGATTGCGTGATCGCACCACTCCCAGACGAATCCGCCCATAAATCGGTCGTTCGTATAGATAATATCCCAATAATCTTGTAAATCGCCGCAGCTATTACCCATAGCGTGGGAATATTCGCATAGCACGTACGGCCTTGTTTCCTTTTCATCCGCCAGATATTCGTCAAAGAAAGCAAGCGGTGCATACATACGGCTAACAACGTCGATTCGTTTTGTGTAATATTCCGTCTTATCCACCATTTCCCAAATATTTTCGTAATGGATCGGACGACTGTCGTGCGCTTTGAGATAATCCGCACCGTCATAGAACATTTTCCCGTAATTACTTTCATTCCCAAGCGACCACATTACGACGCAGGTACGGTTTTTATCCCGTTCGTAAAGAGTAATTTCTCTATCCGTAACCCCTTGATCGAAGATTCCGTTGTTGGCAAACGCCTGCCAAATATCGAACTTATACCCAGTTTGATAAGTCGTTGCGCCATGCGTTTCTACGTCCGCTTCGTCCATTACGTAAAACCCGTACGCATCGCATAAATCGTAAAATTCTGGCATATCGGGATAGTGAGAAGTTCGAATTGCGTTCACGTTCGCCCATTTCATAAGCTTTAAATCGCGAACGGTATCTTCTACCGTCACGGTCGCCCCCGTTTTTGGATTGCTCTCGTGATAATTTACCCCTTTAAGCTTTATATGTTTCCCATTGATTTTATAAACGCCATCTACAATTTCGGAGGTTCTAATCCCCACCCTTTGCAAAATCTTTTCACCGTTTGCCGATAAAACCACGTTGTATAAATAAGGAGTTTCCGCCGTCCAAAGTTTTGCGTTTTGAATAACAAAACGCGCGGTCTGATTGGGCTCTACCGTTTTACTTTCCCTGTCGCAACAAACCAACATTTTCACACCGCTGTCGTTGCGAATGGTAATCACCCCGTCATCCCCACAAATTCCCGTCTGTATCTTGAAATCAGTAATATGATTTATAGGACGTTTCAATAAATACACACTACGGAAAATGCCCGTATAACGGAATTTGTCTTGACATTCTAAATACGAAGACGCACACCATTTCAAAACGATTACATCCAGCGTATTTTTACCAGCTTTTATATAGGGCGTCACGTCAAACTCACTCGTCGCGTGGGAAATTTGACTGTACCCTACGAACGTGCCGTTTACATACACGTAAAACCCACTGTCCACCCCTTCAAAATTCAAATAGAATTTCCAGTCAGTATTTGTGATTTCAAAGGTCTTTCTGTAATGATACGTTGGATTTTCACTCGGCACAAACGGCGGTCTAACGGGAAAAGGATATCTCGTATTTATGTACTGGATTTGGTCGTACCCAAACAGCTGTATGCAAGAAGGAACGAGGATCTTTTCCGTCAGCCTTTCCCCTAAGGAAACCGTTTCTATGTTTTTGTGTTCCTTAATCCACCATTCGCCGTCTAAAGAGATAAATCGGTCGCTCGATTTTCTATCTATGATTTTATTTTGATAGCCAAACTTTTTATCTTGCGGAAAAGGAATATAATAACTTCTCGGTTTTTCCACGCCGATCCTATTTAATTTTTCATATTCCTTTTTATGTTTCATGCCAATCACCGCTTTACCTACTTGTGTATTTTTACAGTATAATTATAGCATAATTATAGGCTATAAAACAATATTAATTGTGAACATCTTATATCAAAAAAGTATACCAAATCTTGGGTAATCAAGGTAAACGGATTATAATCAAGGATTGACGTCTGTTTTACCCTCTACAATTTTTCGTCGCCTGAAGCCATTGTAACGCCTGCTTGTTCGTGGCGTAAAAAATATCCCTTTTCCCACTAAGCATTTTGCACAATTTTTCCACGCGTTCCCACGACATATCGTCCAAAATATCAAACTCGTGTGCGTGTCCCCATACGTAGAATATCTGTGGCGTATCCGTTTCCAAGGCAAGAAATTTCTCCGCTAACTCAAAAGTCTTGTCTCCTTCGCGAGCGTACACCGTCGGATGCCAACGATAGGGATTTTCAGGCGGGTTAAACACCCCGTTCGAATTGATTGTACGAGCGTATTCTACCCCCGTATTTTTCTGTAAAATTGCCGCTACTCTATCATCGTTATTGACGCCGCCACAGGGATATGCCATCCCCGTCACTTCATACCCCACCAAGCGAGAAAGCTGTTTTCTGTCTTCTTCTACTTGATAAATAATCGTTTCTTCCTCTTCCCCCGTTAAATTGGGATGCGTCAACGTATGCACGGCCACTTCATGTCCAGCATATATCTCTTGGACTTCACTTGGAAACACCTTTGAGTTGTCTAAAAACTTCCCGTTGACCTCCCTCCCTCCTTTCAAACCAAGAAAAGAAGAATTGAGATTAAATGTACCTTTTAAGCCGTATTTATTAAAAATTTCAATTAGACGTTTATCCTGCCGCACTCCATCGTCAAAACTAAACGTTATACACTTTTTCTTCATTTTTACACACTTTTTTCACGCTCTATCATAGCGTATAAATTCTCAATACACCAAAGATTATACGGTTGCCATTCTCTACCGTCTACGTAGGCGTACTTGTTGCCAGCTTTTAACAGCGCCGCCTTGCTTTCCGTCTTATTATGCTGCATATGGTTGCCAAGGAAAATATCAACCTTTTCCTCATTCAAACGCAACATCGATTTTACAAAATCTTCACGTAACGAATAAGGCAAACTGTATTTATCCAGAAAGTCCTTACACATTGTATTGATGCCCATACCGCCGTGCAAACCCGCACGAAAAGTTTCCTTTCCGTCCGTGACGTCGAAGAAGAAGGACATCGCCCCAGGCGTGTGCCCAGGCGTTGCTACCGCCCGAACCGTTGTTTTCCCAAGAGTAATTTCGTCCCCGTCATGGAGTAGAATGTCGGGTTCAAACGTTTCTTTAAATACCATACCTAACTCTTTGGCATAGGACAGATCCAACTGCCCATTGGCATACTCTCTGTCCTCTGCACCGAGCGCGATCTTCGCGCCTGTCAAATCACGCAAAGCTTTTGCTCCACCCAAATGATCAATATGTCCATGCGTTAAGAATATGTATTTCACATCCGCGAGCTTTAAGCCCATTCGGTACATGTTATCAATCACTACGTATAAAGAATGCTGATAACCAGTATCAAACACGATAAGCCCTTCACCCGTATCAACCACGTGCGTAGAAGCAGGCTTTGTACCCACGAAATATAAGTTCCCGAACATGTTTACTGGGGGAAATAAATCTTGCTTTTGTACCATCTTACAACCCTACCACTTTGTCATCAAATATTATCGCTTTCAAATTTCTCGTCCACTTTATTAAGTAAACGTTTCACGCCGAGCACGTTTTCTGCGAGAATTTCCCCTTCACCGCCGTATCCCTTTACAAGAGCGTCCGTTACGTTTTCAAAACCCGTATCTTCTACATCAATCAACGCAAAATTCCCCGAACGAATCGCGCAATCCGTCTGCGTCGAAAATTGAATATCACAATTTTTAACACGTAAAGTCAACGGCGTTTCCGCGCTGCCGTATGCATTGAACGGCAAGGTGATACCGCTCGCCTGTATATTGTCAAAGGTGATTTCCACCAAGGGTTTATTCTTTTGCCAAGTGTGCGTCCCCGTAAAGTCAAAATGCAAGAAACGCGCGCAATTTTCCACTTTACAATTCCGTACGACTATATTCTTCGGAAGACGGCGAACGTTGAGTGAAAAGTCCGAATAATAGGTGAACAACGCCAACATTTTTCCACCGTTTACGCGAGGGGAAGGTTTTCCTGCAATTTTGTCCGCCAAAGACATAGCGCCACGGAACACGTACTGTGCGGGGCCGAAAAAATGACAGTTTTCCACCAAGACATCAGCACCGCCAAAACGCATACCGCTACATGCAGAGTTCAATATACAGTTCCTTACGACGACGTTGTAATTATCAAAGCCAGCAACACAATCATCGCCCGTATAAAATTCGCAATTTTCTATCGTGTAATTATCACAAGAAGAATTGTGAATACCGTCGTGTCCGCCTTGTACCACAATGTTTTGATAGGTGATATTTTGCGATTGATATCCTATGTGCGCCCAGTTGCCCGTATTGCGAATTATATACCCTTTAAAGCGGATATTTTTGGAATGATGATAAGCAATTCCGTGCGGACCGCGATACCGTTCTTCCCCCAACTCATCATAAGGATCCGAACCGTCGATAACTGCCCCTTTTTCGGCAATAATCGCAACGTCGTGCGCATCGAGAATACGAATCAACGCATTGTTCCAACGACTACCCGCTTTCGTCATATGATCAAAGGTTTTTCTCGCGTGCGGTGGCGTCCAAAGAACATCCGTTTTGTACTCTTCACCCACGGGCTCAACCACATCGTTTGCCAAAATATTGTACGCTCCAATGTCACGTACGCCTTTCAAATTTACCCCTTCTTTCAAATACAGGGTACAGTTCGAACGTAAACGAATACCGCCTATTTCGTACGTCCCCTTTTCAAGAACAATCGTACCGCCGCCACTCAAAAAGCATTCGTCAATCGCTTTTTGAATCGCAGCCGTCATATTCTCCTTTGCGGCACTCAAAATCACTTCCATATTCAACACCTCAATCCTTTAACAGCGCGTCCTTGTTTGTTTCAAACAGCAAGCCTTTCACGGATGAGAGCTTTTTGCATATCTCTTCAAAAGCTTCCCACGACATATCCACGCCAAGCTGATAGGTATGTCCCCAAATATATAGTACTTGCTTTTGATCGCTTTCGCTTTCCAAAAAACGATCGATAATAGCAGGCAGCTCGGGGCTGGTAAAACAACAGGAGGATTTTAACTGCAATAAATCCTCTTGCGGAGTAAATTCAGGCGTAACTTTCGTCGTCCGCGCGTATTTGATACCGCAACGCTTTATAATCTCCAACACTCGTTCATCGTACGTTCCGTAAGGGTATGCCATACCGACGACTTCCTCGCCATACCAATCCTCAAGATTGCATTTATCCCCATAGATTTCGTTGTAAATTCTCTCTTCGTCCAGCTTTTCCAAAAACGGATGCGTAAGCGTATGTACAGCGACTTCGTGCCCCTTGTACAAATCTAGCATATCCGCTTTGTTCATGTGAATAACGTCCACCCCTTTATACACCCAACGACACTTTTCATTCGCTAAACCCGTATTTAAGTTAAAGGTGCACTTCAAGCCGTATTTGTTGAGCAATTCCACAAAAGGAGCATCTTGTTTCACGCCGTCATCAAAACTAAACGTTACCGATTTTTTTGCCATAGTTTTACCTCCATCCAAGTTACAAGTTAAGATTACTAAATCGCCACGCCTAAAACCGCGTTCATAAACAAGTACATCAGCGGTAATGTCACGATAGAGCATATCGTGGATAACACAACACCGATCGAAGCAAAATCGCTATCTTTCCCAAACTGCACCGCCATCATCGCACCGCTGGTTGCGCTGGGCATGGACAGTAAGAAAAACACCGTGTACTTAATGGCGCTGTCGATCGGTAAATACGCCACGATAAACATTGTAATCAGCGACATGACAATTAATTTCACCACGGTAGCGATATACGCCCATTTATCCGTCAACAATTGTTTCCAATCGATGTTCGCCAAGCGAATACCAATGACAAACATTGAAAGCGGCGTTACCATATTCGACAGAAACTGCAACGACGTCATTAACTTTGTGACAAGTTTATGTCCTACCGTTCCCACTACTGTAAGTTCCAAAAGCGGTTTTTGAAGAGTAAGGAACACAACCAAACTAATAATCACCGCAAGAATAACAGGGTTCAATAACACTTTCTTTGCCGCAATCTGCTTTTTGTCTTTTGTGATAATATATACGCCAAACGTCCAATTTAAAATATTAAATATCGCAAGTACAACCGCGCAATATACAACCAATTCCGCCTGTAACGCACTATCGGTAAACAGCGATTGCAAAAACGGTAGCCCCATAAATCCACAGTTGGAAAAGACGCTCATGTATTTAACGAGTTTCACCTTATCGTCATCTTGCCACTTGATAAACAAGAATTTGACCAACACAAACATCAACAAATGTGCCGCGATTGCAATCCCCGCAACCAATAACATATTCACGGCAATATCCCTACTAAATGCACAGCCTTGGAAACTGGTAAAAATCAAAATCGGTTGACATCCGTATAAAACGATTACGGACAATGTTTCACTGGCTTTTTGAGGAAACATTTTTGTCTTTGCAAAGATAAATCCCGGCACCGCCAGCAACAACAAAAACATAACCGTAATAAAAACGTCAAAAAAGCTAATCATTCTCTTTGACCTCTACCCATTCATAGCGCAGCTGTTCTGCAATATGTTTATTCAATGCATATGTTCTTGCACCAGTATGCATGCATTTGTAGGCGGCGACTTTGCTAGCAAAATTACAACATTCCGCCACTGTTTTCCCATCGCAATACGCCGCAACAAACGCACCGTGGAAGGTATCTCCAGCACCATTGGTATCCACTGCTTTTACCTTTACGCTGTCATAATGTACTGCCCTGCCGTTTCCCCAATAATATCCACCGTTACTTCCGTCTGTGACGACAAGAATTTCAGGTGCATATTTCTCGTTCAACACGGACATGGCTGCCTCAATTTGCGTTTCCTTTGTTAAACCAAGCGCAAATTCTGCCGAAGGAATAAGAATATCCACATATGGTAAAAGCCTTTCAATGCCTGCATATAAACCACCTGCATCTAAGCTGACTTTCACGCCCTTTTGCTTGGCATACTTCGCTGCGGTAATCGCACATTCTAAATAATTTCCGTCCAAATGCAAAACGTCCGCGCCATCGATTGCCGACAGTTGTACGTTTTTCGGGTCATCCGTCACCGTCCCCCTATCGAACACACACGTACGGCTAGCATTGTCCTTTGCCAAAACAATATACGACGTAAAAGAAGTTGCCCCCTGTAAAACCGTTGCATTTTCTACGCCCACGCCATATTTTTGGAAATCCCCTAAAATGTATTCCCCTGCGTTATCAGAACCAAAACCACCGATGACTTCTGCCTGGACGCCCAACTTACTGATGACCACAAGCGCATTTCCAACAGGACCGCCCCCCGCAAGCAAAATACTCTCCGCTTTTTGTTTTTTATCTTCCGTGGGGTACGTATCACAAGAAATAAGCGTATCCAGCACGCACGCGCCAAGCCCTACGACTTTTTTCATACCCTATCGTTCGCTCCAAGAAGTTGAATTTTAGAAACGGCAAAATCCTTAACTGCTTGAATCGGCTCTTTCATGAACAAGTCGATTGCGTAAATTTTTCTATCTACGTTAAATACGCTATCCAAGAAGGAATAACACAAGTCGGTACCAAAGTTGATTTTACGAATACCAGCCTTTACCGCAAGCTGAATTTGGTCGTCGGGAACACCGCTGCCGCCGTGCAATACAAGAGGAATTTTTACCTCGTCTTTAATTTCTTTAATTCGTTCGATTTGAAGGACGGGGGCCTGCTTATATCTGCCGTGCGCCGTACCGACTGCCACCGCCAAAGCCGCCACACCCGTACCATCTACATATTTTTTCGCTTCTTCTACCGTCGTATAATCGGTAGGTACGCCGTCTGCAGCAGAACCGATATGACCGATTTCCCCTTCTACGCCGATATTCATCACAGACAAAATGTCCACCGCCTTTTTCGTGTTGGCAATATTTTCATCCATATCGAGTTTGGAAAAGTCCACCATAATACCCGTTGCCCCATTTTTCAACGCAATCGCCGCAGGTTCATACCCAGCGCCGTGGTCAAGGTGAATACATACGGGCACCATTGCTTTTTCTGCCGCTTTCAAAATAATAGGGGCGAGATAATCTACAAAGCCCGTCGTCGCCAAACGAGAATAAAACTGAATAATCACGGGGGCGCGCTGTTCTTCAGCCGCCTGAATAACCCCCATAACCGTTTCCATATTGTATACGTTGAATGCAGGTACTGCATAACCTTTTTCATCTGCATCTTTTAAAATCGTTTGAAAATTAACTAACATTTTTTATTCTCCTATTGTTATATTTTTCACATCGTCGATTATCCCATAATCGGCATAATCAAATATTCTTGCTTGTTTATCAATATTCACGGCTATTACTGTACCTGCACCTGCTATCGCGCAGGTATGCTGTACCGCGCCAGATATTCCAAACGCTACGTACACCTTAGGACCTACCGTCCTGCCCGTTAGGCCTACTTGCTTTTCATAAGGCAATTTACCATTGTCTGCGATGATACGCGAACAGCATACTTCTGCGCCGTATTTCTTCGCAAGCTGTCGTATGGTTTCAATCTCACCGATCCCACCTTTCCCAACGGAAAAAATCACATCCGCGCCGTCCTTTTTCACCGTGCGAACGGTTGCAAAGGCAAGCTCGCTTTCACAAACGATATCCGCCGTGACGTTTCCGCCCAAAGCTGGGCGTGTCATAATCAATCTTTTATTTTCTACGCGGAAGGAAATGCAATCCGCGCAAAGCCCTGCACCGGTTAAAACTGCTACTTGCGAAGCCAAAACTTTCAACCTTTCACTGTCTTCCCAAAGCACTGTCTTTACGTTCTTCTCGAGAATATCTTTTGCGATTTCTTCCGCCGATTTGTTTTGTGTTTGTAGTTCTGTCGCACGTTTTGCAATCCTTTGTGCTACACTCTTTACGTTGCCGACAAAGTAAATTTCTTCTAATTGTTGCGAGATGGTTTCCGCGTCTTCCACCCTTTGTCTTTGCAAGCCTTGCAAAATAAGAGCATCCAAGCTTTCTAAGCCCACGAATTGACAATCTCTTCGCCCAACGCTACTCTCATAACTCTTTACCACGCGAGTAGGCGAGCCTTGCAATCCACATTTTTCTTTCGGCAAACCCAAAATTTCGTTGTTCCAAATTTCCACTTCGCCAAGCTTTGAAAAAATAGACGGAAAACGGAGAGTACGAATCTTTTCAAATGTAATCACCGTTTTTTCCTTCGGAACGAAGTTCTCTCCGCTTCGCAAAGTGATGGTATTACTGACAAAACTGATGGCTTTCGTTTTCACAGCAAAACCCAAGCGTTGTGCGATCATCGGCGGCACTTGTGCCGTGTCTCCGTCTACGCTTTGCCGTCCGCTAAAAATCAAGTCGGGCTTTAATCGTCTCAACGCTTCCGCAAGGATAAAACTTGTCGCTTGCGTGTCGCTACCTGCATATAAGGGATCGCTAATGAATATCCCTTTAACCCCTATGCGGGTAACGCCTTGAAAAGCATTCAACGCGGACATGGGCGCCATAGACAGTGCAATTATCTCCTTTGCGCCCGTTTCCAAAGCACACTCTAACGCGGCCCCGTCAAATGGATTCAATTCCCCTTTGAAATATTTTAATAATACGACTATTCTTTTATCTTTCATCAGAAAGTTCCGTTAAAAATTTGCTGATTTTTTTGTATTTCGCAAAGATTTTTGCGTATTTTTCAGCATTTTCGGGAATAGGCTTTGTTTCGCCTATCACTTTTTGACAAGTCTTGCTCGCTTCGTCAAAATCCGCGAAAAATCCCGCCGAAATCCCCGCACACATTGCGGAGCCAAACGAAGAGTCACTGTTCTCCGTTTGTACAAGCGTCAATCCTAAGGCATCAGCTACAATTTGTCGCCAAACCTTACTCTTTGCGCCTCCACCGATGACATATGCCGAATTACCCACCTGAACGCCTTTTTCTTTTAAGTACGTCTTGCAGTCAAGTAAACTCATCGCTACGCCTTCCATTACTGCGCGTGCAAAATGCGCTTTGGTATGCCCTGCGGAAATTCCAATAAAACTACCTCTCAATAAAGGATTGGCATACGGCGTAAGTTCACCTGTTAAGTAGGGATGAAACACAAGCCCATCACATCCAATGGGAATATCTTCCGCAATCTCACTGAACACTTCAAAGCTGCCGCCGAAAGTATCCCTAAACCAACGCAAAGACGCCGCGCACGATTTTGTACCGCTACCAGGATAATATAACCCCTCTTTCAAGTGAGAATAATTGATAATATTTTTATCAGCATAATATTCGCTAGAAACCACACAGATACGCCCTGCCGTAGCCAGCTTTAAGGTCATATCACCTTTTTTTACACCGCCTGCCGCAAACACCTCCATAACTGTGTCTGTTGCGCCGCAAACCACGGGCGTTCCCACCTTTAATCCAGTATCCAAAGCAGCTTCAACGCACACCTGCCCCACTTGTTCAAGCGGATTTGCGATTTTGGGCATATTCGCTTGCGTCAATCCAACAAGACTCAAAAGGTGTTGATCCCACTCCTTTTTATCGAAGTCGAAAAGCATACTACCCTGGGCCTCTATGTAATCAGTGACGAAATCTCCTGTAAATTTCCCACGTACAAAATCCTTTGCAAACGTAACCTTTTTCACCTTCTCATATGTTTTTGGAAAGTGATTTTTAACGTACAGAATTTCAGGCAATGACCAAATGGTATCCACGTTATGTTTACATTTTTTAAAAATTTCCTCACCAAAATTTTCAGCTAGATACGCCTTTTCTTGCACGCTGCGAGTATCTGTCCAATACACCGCATCACAAACGGGATTGCCATACTCATCCATTAACACCGCCGTATGCGTTGCCGCGTCAAAACAAAGGCATTTAATCTTTTCCACATTGACGCCTTTTACCACAGAGCGGATATTTTGACAAGCGGCTTTGTACCAATCCATAGGATTTTGTTCTGCCTTACCGCCGTCGCCGTAATATGTTGGGTATTCGGCGGTTGCCGTAGCAACCACCTTACCCGTTTCATCTATCAGCGTCGCTTTACTAGCGCCACCGCCAAAATCTACCCCCAACGCGTACATGGTATACCTCTTTTAACTTTTTACTACCCATTTATGGCATTCTTCCGAAGAGCTTAACAACCCACGCTTCTTCCCTGCCATAATCCACAAACAATAATTTTTATACCCAGGTGCAACTGTGAAAGGATGGTAGCCTTTCGGGATAACAACCATGTCGCCGTTTTGCACCTTATATACTTCATTGATATCATTTTCCGAAGTATATACCGCTTGGAAACCAAAGCCTTGGGGCTTGTCGAATTCATAATAATAAATTTCGTCAAGTGCACCTTCCGTAGGAAGATTATCTACATCATGCTTATGTGGAGGATAACTACCCCATTTGCCGTCTTCTACCCAAAATTCACCGATATACAAATGGTTTGCTTCTCCGCTTTCGGGGAAAGTAAAGGCAACGTCACGTACAAACGAACCTTTGCCAAAGGTCTTTATAACAACGTCTTCCGCCTTAATTTGATAAGGCTTGTAATACTTTTCCGCAGGCGCTTTGCATACGGCAATCTTTACGTCGCCGCCTTGAGCCGTCACCGTGAAAGACGTATCCTTACCAATATACGCAGTTTCCGCAGCCCCTTCGAAAACGTTGGTACGTTTACCAACGGAGAAGGTAAAACCTTCCCCTTTTACTTCGCACTTTCCGTATAAAACCACCAAAACGAATTCTTTTCCAAGTTCGTCAACTTGATAGCTTTGTCCGTCTGCAAGCTTTAACATATCCGTTTCCGCATACACAAGCGCGGAATTTCTATCCGTTACAACTCTTTCATAACCGTATTTTTCAACGTAAGATTTTTTCAAGTTCATATTACATATTCTCCAAAATCATTTCTTCGACGGAAAGCACACGATACCCTTCAGGGCAAGTTGCCTTGAGCGCAACGTACTCCGCAGGATTTTCGGTAACAAGAGTTTTGCAATCCATATTACTTGCATTAAACCATCTGTCTTTTGCTACTTGCGTCATTACGTCGGGCATATATTCCGCCATGATTAACTGACCTGCAAGGTTCGCTTCCTTACCGATAAGAAGCATATCCTTTACCACGCCAACCTTTTGGATAAGATTTCTGCCCGTTTCGCTGTCATCAAGCTCTCTTGCGTACGCATAGCTATCCTGCAAGGAATATTCCTTTTCGGATTTCTTTACAGAGATCTTACCACTTTCAATTAAATCGAGCACATATTCGTTGAAACTAACTACATTCGCAGAAATTTCAATCCCCCATTCCTTGTATTCGTGAAGCATCAATTTCAAATCAACGGGATCGTATACTATAACAGTCTTATATTGATTGAGCATTTCCGCACAAGCCTTCGCCGCCTTTTGCGTTTCCTGCGTTTTACCCGTCAAGAACCAGAGCGCTGCGCCGCTGTCTTGATTTTTATCCAAAGAAACGCTTATGCCGGCTTTATTTAAGAGTGCCACTGCATTCTTCACGCTTTCGGGAGATTTATAGAGTGCGTCTTGCCCAACAAACAACGCCGTTTCGCTGTTCGTATTATATAATCCATCCAAACAGGTACAAGCCGTCGCCCCAAACACGTTGCCTGTTGTAGCATACTTTTCAAGCATGGCAGTAATATATGTAGGAAGTACGCCGCTTAAAACAATTTCCGTTTTCAATTCTTGAATAAACACTTTGGGATCAAACCCTGTCATGCAGTTATTCGTACAAGCACCGCAAAGGGTACATTCATAAATATTTTCAGCAATTTCTTTGAGTTCCGTTGCGTTACGAGCGACCAAGCTTGCGCCCATTGCACGTGCGCGAGCGGTGTTTCTTTCCAAACCCGTCGCATTCCCGATAGGACATACGTGACGACACATCCAACAAAATCTGCAATTATCGATAATATTTTTTGATTTTTCCGTAATATTCATAACTTTTTCTCCTATTATCAATGATTACAAACCAAGCTTAAACGGGTTCATAATGCCGTTCGGGTCAAGGAATTTTTTAATCCCTTCAAATACTTGCATTGCAGGACCGTACTGCTCTTTCATCATTCGACCAAGCTTAATCCCAACACCGTGATGATCGTTTACAACCCCACCGTTTTCCAGCGCCGTACGAATACCAAGCGTCCAAATTTCGTTGTGTAAACGCATAGCTTCTACAGGGTCTTGGGGTACGTATTCGCCGTCGATAATAAAGCGATCGTACATCATGCAGCCCCATTCGTACCAGTGAGAGAAGTGTGCGATGAATTTTGCATACGGATACTTCGTTTCGATAGCGTTCTTCATTGCCCAGTAAATCTTTTCGATTTTATCGTAAGGAGCAATTGTATCCATCGTACCAAACATCTGCGGAATATCCATCATGTGCCCAGGATAGAAGAAGGTAATCTTTTCCTTCCACCACTTTTCACCGTATTCACTACCCAAATCTTCCGCACCGTATTTCGCAAAAATTTCCAAAAGAATTTTTTCTTCTACGTCTACGAGTTCTTTCACCCCTTCGTATGCAATGTTCATAAACGCGCCTTTTTTCGCTACGCCGACGATTTTCTTGATTAAGCTTGCCGTTTCCGCTTCGTCATACAAACGCATAACGGAAGGCTTGAACTTCTGCAACACTTCTTTACTTGCCTTAAACGCAGATGTCATATCTTTGAACAAGAAACCTCTGAAACGTCTAACTTCGGGCTGTTCGTAAATGCGAATTTGTGCTTTTGTAATAACGCCAAGCGTACCTTCCGAGCCGATGAAAATCTGATTTAAATCAGGACCAGCCGCATGCTTGGGCGTTGCGGACGTATTGATGATATCGCCGTTGGGAAGAACAACCTCCATCTGAAGTACCATGTCGTCAATTTTACCATACTTATTAGAAACAACCCCGATACCGCGGTGCGCTAAGAAACCGCCCACCGTCGAACAGGTCAAAGAAGAAGGATAGTGCATGGTTGCATAACCCTTTTCGTTTGCCGCCCATTCGATATGCTTATAAATTGCACCAGTACCGCATTCTATGTACATACTTTCCGTATTGACTTCGTAAATTTTGTTCATACGCTTGGTATCAAGGATAATACCGCCGCAAACGGGAAGCGCGCCGCCCTGCGAGCCTGCACCACCACCCCACGTGGTCACGGGAATTTTATAATAATTCGCAATTTTCAACACTTTCGACGTTTCCTGCGCGTCCTTAGGCGCAACGATAAAGTCTGCTTCGGGCATTCTTCTGCCACGGTCTACCCACATTCTCGAAAGCCAGAAAAAGTCTGCGCTGTGCGTTACTTTATCAATTTCTTTTACCGAGCAATTCTCTCTGCCTACCGCGTCTTCAAGCTCGGTTAAAATTTGTGTAAATAAAAACTCGTTCATATCTACTACTTACTCCTTTGAAAGTTCTTCATCTTTATTCTTTCTATTAATAGCTTTCCACGGGAATCGTTTTTCCACAGCCGTTTACGCCCTTCATAATCGCGTCGCGAATGGCAAGGACCGCCAACGTCTCCTTCTTGGCAAACGGTTCTTCGTTTGTTTCAAAGAATTTTACAATGCTTTCCACCAGACGATAGAATTCCGTCCCTTTTTCGATATTCTTAAATTCGCAATTCGCGTTTTCCGTTTCTACGTCCACGGAGAAGCCCCATCCGCTGTTGGAATAGCTAAGCGTTACCGTTTTATCTGCATACTCCACCACGGTCGTCGATTGTTTTGCGCTGTGGAATACGTGAACCTGTTCTGCCTGTGCGCCGCCTGTCATTTTTACCGCCATCTCGATTTGGTGAATGATATATTCTTCCAAACTGCGGCCGCCGCCTTTAATCATCACATTTTTTACGTTCGTATATCCTGCAATTTCTTCCGCATATCTTAACGCCGACGACGTGAAAATCTTCGTATTGTATTTTTCCGCTATGGCAAAAATTTCTTTTGCCGTTTGCAAATCGGGGGCAAACGTTTTGTCAATATACGTGGTTTTGCCGTAGGACAAAGCAATTTGCGCATATTTCAAATGCGTTTCGGGATTTGCAGGCGCAAGAATTAAAATATTATCGGATTTTTCACAGAGTTCTTCAATGGAATAACAACGGGTTACGTTATTTTTTGCACACCAGTCATCCGTGAGCATTTTTCCAGGTTGTTCTACTTCCGCATAGGCGTACGTCACTTTATAATCCACGCCAAGTTCTTTGCTGGCTTTCTCAAAAAGTCCCAGATAGGTATTGGAGTGCCATTCGTCGATAAAGTAATCAATAATTCCTATTTTTTTCATTCTTGCACCTCAAAGATATTTTTTCAGTTCAACTACACATTGTTTTTCCGCCGATTCAAACGCAGCCATAACGACGGCAAGAGACGCACGGATGTCTTCATGCGTAACAAATTGCGTCGCTTTGCCTTCAATACTGTCGATAACGTTTTCGTAAAACAGTTCCCAATAAGGCAAATCTTTTCTTACGGGAAGCTCCATTTCCGTCACTTCGCTTTGCGGACGGGGCCACATAGAACGGGAAAGCCCGTTTTCCGTATATACACAGCCTTGCGCCCAGTCCACCGATTTTACGTTTGCACGGACGATTTTACCCGTTCTGCCAAACCAATCATAGACAATCGCCGTACCGTCATCGCCCGAAATATGCCAACGCGCTTCATTGATAAACGTCCAAGAATCGGCTATGATATGCACGCTCAAATTCCCTGGATATTTCAAGTCCAAACGAATGGCATCGTCCACTTCCGGTTGATAAATTTTCTTTAAGTCGGCGTGAACGGAAATAGGATTTCCAAATAATTGTAAAACTTGGTCTATCATGTGTATGCCCCAATCGAACAAAAAGCCGCCGCCCGATGCTTTAACGGTACGCCAATCCCCAGGAATATTTCGATTGCTGAACAAGCGAGAATATACTTGATAAGGTTTCCCAACAAGATTTTGCGCTAAAACGTCTTTGACAATATTATAATCCACGTCCCAACGCCTGTTGAAATGCACAGTGAATAATTTATTGTTTCTTTCCGCAGCAGCAAAAATCTCGTCTAATTCCTGCATGTTCATACAAACAGGCTTTTCGCAAACAACGTTTTTTCCGCTGTCTAACGCGCGCACGCAATAGTCCTTATGAAAATTATTCGGCGTCGCCACCAAGACAACGTCTACATCGCTTTGCAAGAGTTCTTCTGCTGTTTCGCAAACAATGAAGCCGTCTGCACGCGCCTTTTCTCGTTTTTCAGGATTGATATCGTACACCAGCCCAATGTCCAAGTCCCTAATTCTATCGCGAACGTTTGCTGCGTGCCAGGAACCCATTGTGCCATAGCCGATAATACCAAGTTTATGTGTCATTTATTTTAACCCCTTTGCTATTTCGTCGATTGTAACGTAACGTTTTTCTTCGCTGGATTTGATAACCGCATCGATTACCATTTGCGCGCGCAAACCATCGTCGATCGTGGAGGTGAAGTTATCCTTCTTACCATTTGCATAATCGATAAAGGACTGAGATTGATACAAGGACCAAGTTGCGCCGTACTTTTCAGGGGTAGCAACACGCTGCTTGCCCTTTGCTATTTCTTCCTTGCTTCCATAACAAATTTCCAAACCTTCGCCTACGTAGTTGCAGAAACGGATGTAACCCTTTTCGCCATAGATGATAAATTCAACCAACTGTTCTTCCGTCTTTGCACAACGGGAAAGTTCGATATTTGCAGTTGCACCGCTCTTCAAATCCGCCAAAATATTTGCATAGTCGTCCGTCGTTACGGGCGCCCATTCATCGGAATCCAATTTCTGTCTTTCTTTAATGAAGATACCCGTATTTGCGGTCAAACCGACAATATCTTCGTTCATCCAGTTCAAGAAATCGATCATGTGCGAGCCAAGATCGCAAAGCACACCCGTACCGCCCAATTCTTTTTGGAAACGCCATTCTAAACGTCTGCCTTCCCAAAGGCCGCTTTCCTTAATACACTTAATATAGCAGTGGTATACTTTACCAACAGCACCGCTGTCGATTACGTCTTTCAAGAATCTCGTCGTGGGCATATGACGCCAGGTAAAGCAAATGAATACGGGCAAGCCTTTTTCTTCTGCCAGCGCACGTACTTCTTCTACTTCTTGGCTGTTTACACCAACGGGTTTTTCAATACTAACGGGAAGCCCCGCATTCAAAGCGTATTTCGCCTGTTCGCAGTGGAAGCTGTTGGGCGTACAAATATCAACCATATCGCAAAGCCCACTGTCAATAAGCTTTTTATAATCGTCAAACAATGCTTCATCGGGAAGATTATAATCTCTCTTTGCACGTTCCAACGCAGCTTTATTTACATCACAAACAGCTACGATTTCTACGTCCTTTGCCTGCGCATAGGAATTCTTGTGATTCGCACCTGCAACCCAACCATAACCGATAATACCTACTTTTCTTTTCATGATTTTACTCCTTACTTATATGTTTTTTAATATTTCTTTTAAATAAATGAACCCGCGTTCTATATCGCGTTTTTGTTCTTCGCCTTCAATTTCACGTTCAATCGTGATAAAACGATCGTATCCCCGCGCTTTCAACAATGTAAACACTCTCTTAAAATCTACCACACCTTCGCCAAGTGCTTTTTCCTCACCGATCTTATAAGGGTCCGTCGGGGGGACGCCGTCCTTTGCGTGCACATTGCGAACATATTGACCAAGAGTCATCACCGCTTCGCAGGGATTTCCGTAGCCGTACATTATCAAATTACCCGTATCTAAGTTGACAAACAGGTTGCCTGTGTTTACTTCTTGGATTAAACGAAGCAAGGTAATCGGACTTTCCCCACCCGTTTCAAACAAAATATTTACCCCGTACTTTTTCGCCCTGTCCGCAAGTAGTTTCACCCTGCATATCATTTCCGTATATTCGGGCGCGAATGGGTCATTGGGAACAAACCCTGCGTGGATAATCATATCCGATACGCCAAGCTCTTGTAAAAAGGGCAATACGCCAAGCAAATACTTCAAACGTTCTGCGCCAAAAGCCACGCTGTTCAACCCCGCATTACGGAAATCGTATTTGAGCTCCCAAGCAGTGTAATCATCGTAAAAACCAGCGAAAAACGCCGATATTTCTATGCCGCATTTTTCTGCAGCCGCCTTGATGATTTTTGCACTCTCAAGGGTGTACGTTGCAGGTTTGTAAACCAACTGGCAACTTTCCAAATCCATCGCTTTTACTTTTTCAAATGCCGCAACGCAATCGTCTACATTTTTAAGTCGTACCAACGTTCCAAACTTCATAGCTTGCTCCTTACTTATAAATTAAAATCATACAAGCTCTGCGTGATGACCATTTCCGCATTCGGATGGTTTTGCAAGAAGGATACAGGCATGAAACGAGACTCTTCTTCAAGTGCCATCTTACGCATAATCCCCCATTGCCAGTTGCAATACAAATATACCTTTAATACCCTTGCTTTTAAGAGTTGCTTCATCCCCAACGTGATACATCTTTTAGGGAAAATATCGAGTGCGCCGCGAAGCTTGTTTGCCCCATTATTCACCACCGTTTCCGTAGCGATATCCGCGCATCTCGTGCCGCAGTTCTTGTATTCTTCATCAGTAATCACGTCGTTGGCCTTTGGCGGTTCATTAAAGGCGATATGTCCATTGATACCAACCCCCGTCAAACACAAATCCACCTTGCCGAGCTTTTCAAACAGCGCGTCAATTTCCGCTTCCTTTTTGGGCTCGGGGAACAAACGCTGTGATGTAGGCATCAAAAGTTCTTTCCTAACCTGCGAATACAAAACTCTATCCATTGTCGCCTTAAAACTAAGCGGATTTTCATAAGGAATCGTTTCATCGTCTCCAACAAGATATTCGTCCATATTGATAAACCAACAATTTTGAAGGCTAATATTTCTTTCATTTACCTTCTGGGCAAAGATGGGATATTGCCCGATGGGACCTACGGGACAAATAATAACCGTTTTTTCACCCTTCGCATTATTTTTCTCAATCACCGACGCCATCAATTCTGCAATTTCTTCCATCATATCCGCTTCAGTTTGCATAACTCTTACAGGAATTTTGCTGTTTTTAACAAAATCTTCCGAAGAACAATAATAAGTATT
>JAZOVQ010000001.1:0-13441 GCA_045658805.1 Candidatus Scatosoma sp. | reverse complement strand
AGCGTTACGCAGCGCGCGTGCGTTCCAAACAACTCAAAGAAAAAGAATTTAAGAGTTGGAAATACAAAGCCCTTACTATGCGCGACGAATGTACCGAAGGGAACATCACAGCCGCAGAATACGTCGCTAGGCTGGAAGCATATTTTCCAAACCGAAAGCAACCTAATTGATACATAATTTGCATACAAAAAGCCCCTCTTACTTGAACTTTAAGCGTTCAAATAAGAGAGGCTTTTCTCCTATTTTATTGTATCAGGATAATCAAAAGGTATCAAAACGGTATCATTTTCCGTTTTTGAAAACCAAAAATCCGCTGTTTATAAGGCTTTGCGTGATTTCGTTGATTATTCCCATTCAATCGTTCCGCAGGGCTTCGGCGTTAAATCGTAAAGCACGCGGTTTACGTTTTCCACTTCGGAAGTGATACGGTCGGTTATTTTCTTCAACACGTCGTAAGGGATTTCTTCAATGGTTGCAGTCATAGCGTCTACCGTATTTACCGCGCGGATAATAACGGGATATGCGTACGTACGCTTACCGTTTTTCACCCCTACCGATCTAAATTCGGGTACGGCGGTGAAATACTGCCAAACCTTGGTATCCAAACCGTTTTTCGCAAATTCTTCACGCAAAATTGCGTCCGATTCGCGTACTGCTTCCAATCTTTCGCGAGTGATTGCGCCCAAGCAACGAACGCCAAGGCCAGGACCAGGGAAAGGTTGACGATATACCATTTCATAAGGCAAGCCAAGCGCGTCGCCCACTGCGCGCACTTCGTCCTTATAAAGCAAACGCAAAGGTTCTACCAATTCAAATTGCATATCTTCGGGCAATCCGCCTACGTTGTGGTGCGCTTTTACGCCGTCGCTTTCCAAAATGTCGGGATAAATGGTACCTTGTGCAAGGAAAGAAATGCCTTGCAATTTGCTTGCTTCCTCATCAAAAACTTTGATAAATTCGCCGCCGATAATTTTACGTTTTCTTTCGGGTTCTTCTACGCCTGCAAGCAAATCAAGGAAACGGTCGGTCGCATCCACGTAAACGAGGTTTGCGTCCAACTGATTTCTAAACACTTCGATAACCGCTTCGCTTTCGCCTTTACGCATTAAGCCGTGGTTTACGTGCACGCATACAAGCTGTTTGCCGATTGCTTTAATTAAAAGCGCGGCAACAACCGACGAATCTACGCCGCCCGACAGTGCCAACAATACTTTTTTGTCGCCTACCTGCGCGCGAATTTCTGCAACCTGCTCTGCGATAAATGCGTCTGCAAGCGCTTTATTGGTGATACGTTCCATCGTTTCCGGACGTACGTTGTTTTGCATAATGTATCTCCTTGTGTTATATATTGTATGTTCCCCGCTTGATACGGGCTTGTTGTGCAAATGCAAAAGAATGCGCAATCATGGATATTTCCGCGCATTCTTCTTACCATTAATGTTGAGAATAGTTGGGCGCTTCCTTGCTGATAGAAATGTCGTGAGGGTGGCTTTCAACAAGACTTGCATTGGTGATACGGACAAATTCCGAACTCGTACGCAAATCTTCGATAGTCGCCTTGCCGCAATATCCCATACCAGAGCGCAAACCGCCCTTCATTTGGTAAATTACGTCCGCTACGCTTCCTCTATAAGGAACGCGGCCTTCAACCCCTTCGGGTACAAATTTCTTTTCATTTTCTTGGAAGTATCTATCCTTGCTTCCTGCCGCCATTGCCGAAAGCGAGCCCATACCTCTATATACTTTGTAACTTCTGCCTTGATACAATTCCACTTCGCCAGGGCTTTCCAACGTACCTGCCAACAAGGAACCTACCATTACTGCGCTACCGCCTGCCGCCAAGGCTTTAACGATGTCGCCGCTATATTTGATACCGCCGTCCGCGATAATTCTCTTACCAAGTTTGTCTGCCATTTCAGCGCAATCCATAACTGCGGTGAGCTGAGGTACGCCGATACCTGCAACGATACGCGTCGTACAAATGGAACCAGGACCAATACCTACCTTTACAACGTCCGCGCCTGCTTTGAAAAGCGCTTCCGTAGCGGCAGCCGTTGCAACGTTACCTGCAATGAGCGTAATGCCAGGATATTTCGCTTTGATTTGTTCCACTTTTTCAAGCACGCCTTTCGAATGGCCATGCGCCGTATCAATAGCAATTACGTCTGCGCGCGCTTCGATAAGCGCCGCAATACGATCCATCGTATTCGCCGCCGTACCTACCGCTGCACCAACGAGCAACCTACCGTTTTCGTCCCTTGCGGAATTGGGATATTGAATGGATTTTTCGATATCCTTAATGGTAATCAATCCCTTCAAATAGCCTTTTTCGTCTACAATGGGAAGTTTTTCAATTCTATGCTTGCCGAGAATAACTTTCGCCTCTTCCAAAGAAGTGCCAACGGGCGCAGTAACCAAATTTTCCTTGGTCATTATGTTGGAAATAGGTTGTTCGAAGTTATGTTCAAAACGCAAATCACGGTTGGTAAGGATACCTACCAATTTGCCGTCCTTGGTGATGGGTACACCGCTAATGCGGTATTTTTCCATCAACGCAATTGCGTCTTTTACAAGATTATCGGGCGCGAGAAAGAAAGGATCGGTGATAACGCCGTGTTCGCTACGTTTTACTTTGTCTACGTGCGATGCTTGTTCTTCAATGGACATATTCTTATGAATGATACCCATACCACCTTCTCTCGCCATAGCGATAGCCATACGGCTCTCGGTTACGGTGTCCATTGCGGCACTAATCAACGGCAAATTCAATTTGATTTTGTCCGTCAGTTGCGTCTTTAAGCACACGTCTGCAGGAAGAACGTTCGATGCTTGAGGAATCAAAAGCACGTCGTCAAACGTTAAGCCTTCTTTTACGATTTTGCTGCTCATAGTTTTTTCTCCTTTCGTAATAATCGTCTTTCTCTATTTTTTCGCCCTATCTATTTTTCGTTTTTTTACTTCGTCGCAACAGACAATATGTTTGCCAAATAGGTTGCGTCCGTTTCGGAAAGCCCAAACGCCTCGCTTTGCGTTTGAATTTCCGTCATTCTCGTTACAAGCTTATCTTTTAATGCGCTGTCCGCGTCGTTCATTACCGTGATAAGCATTGCAACCATTGCATTATTTTTCGGGAAGCTGTTTCCTACAAGTTCAATAGAACGCTGTACCGCCGCTTCCTTTTTACCTAAATTATACTTGGATACGCATACTTGACCGTAAATATACTGCTCGTATGTCATATCTACCTCTGCGGGCAATTCCTTTGCGTTACAATATTCCGCAAAATTTTCGTCGGCAATAAAGCGCTCACCGCAAAGCTCAATTTCTTGGTAATCGTCAATCCCGATAGCAACCTCCGTTGCGTATGCGATATAATACACTTCTTCGCTTCTATCGTACGCGGTTTCCGCAAAGCTAATGCTCGCCGAATCCATACCGAGATCGTAGGTGATTTCCATCATCGTGGAAGGGTATATAAAAATGAGCGCAGAAAACATAAATACGAACAACAGCGCAATTGCTGCAAGCGTACTTAAAAATGCGCGAAGAATAACTTTATCGACGCCCATATACTACTCCTCCCAGTTTATTTATACTATTTTACCACAACAAAAACAAAAAATCAACTGTATAAACGAAATTTGTTTGGTATCTTTTGCATGTTTTTTTAATAGAATGTAAGCATGAAGCATTTTTACATCCAATTTCGTTCGTTTTTACCCTCGATAAAAAAACGCTTTGCGTTAATTTTGCTGGCTGCGTTTTGCTTTCCCCTCTTGCTTTTTTGCGCCTGCACAAACGAAGTGGTCTATTTTGATTACGTCTCCGAATTGCGAAACAATATCTTTATCGCCGAAATGGACGATTTGTCTTTGCGTGTGTATTCCGTAAACAAAGAATATCCTTATCAAGCGGACGGTATACCGCGCGAAAAATCGGTGCGGACGGAAGTGTACGTTATCGCCCCGTCGGGAGATAAAAAATGCAACGTTACTTTCTCGGACGGCGAACAAAGCTATGGCGGCGAAATGTCCTACGACGGCGTAAAAGCCGAATATTATTTTTCCTGCTCCGCCGACCTTTCCAACGCCCGTAAACTGCTTTGTAAAATTGAATATGGCGATACCATGGTCGAGGTGACGGCGCAATCCGTCCTTACGGAGCATACCCTTTCCCCTGAAGAAGCACTGCGGCTTTTAACAACCAATGAAAGCAGCTTGTTTCAAGGTATGACCGATAAATACGGCTTCACGGGAGAAATTTATTTGCGGTTGATTTATGAAGATTCGGCCTTTTATTACGTTGGGGTTATCGATCGAAACGGTGGTATCGTTGCCTTTCTTATGCACGCGGAAACAGGAAAAATTCTTGCCAAGCGACAATCGTAAAGTCGGTTTAATTTTTTGCAAACAAAAAACAGCTTGACCATCGATCAAGCTGTTTTTATTTTTTCTTTTAGCCAAGCCATAAATAAGCGAATAGAACCATGGCCGTTGCTCCTATGCCGATACACAAAATCATAGGAAGCATTGCGGCAAACGCGCCTCGTACCATCGCCCAATATTCCTTTCGGGTGAGCTTTCCTATCGGCGCGGATTTTTTACCGCTTTTTTTAGAAGGATCGTACCAATGGAAACCTTCGACGTTCATATCCGCAAACGTCGTTTCGGTATCCAAATCGTCTTGTTTCTTTTCCTTCTTTGCCATACGTTCTCCATTGCAGCCTACAAAGCTTACTGTTCAGAATTTTCAAAGTATACCGGCGCAGTTAAAGGTGTAACTGCCTCTTGACCTGCCGTTTGAGCATCCCATTCCTGCATAATGCTTTCGTTTTCTTCCTGGCTGTTGTAAAGGTGGCAAGCACAGAAATGTCCTGCTTCCACTTCTTTATAACGAGGCGGAATTTCTTTACACATACTGGTGCAATATTCGCAACGAGTATGGAATTTACAGCCTTTGGGAGGATTAACGGGAGAAGGAATGTCCCCTTTCAAAATTACGCGGTTCATCTTCACGTGGGGATTAGGCACGGGAACAGCCGAGAACAACGCTTTCGTGTAAGGGTGCAACGTGTTGCTAAAAATGCTTTCCTTCGAGCCAAATTCCACCATGCTGCCCAAGTACATTACGCCAACTTCGTCGGAAATATGTTTAACAACCGACAAGTCGTGCGAAATAAATACGTAGGTCAAGCCGAGGTCTTTTTGCAAATCCTTCAACATATTGATAATTTGCGCCTGAATGGATACGTCAAGCGCCGAAACGGGTTCGTCGCAAATAACCAAATCAGGATTGAGCGCAAGCGCTCTTGCAATACAAATACGTTGTCTTTGACCGCCCGAAAATTCGTGAGGGTAACGATCGAAATAATGAGGTTGCAAGCCGCAACGACGCATTACGTTCAAAACGTATTCACGATAGTTAGCGTTGCTTACCAAGCCGTGCTGACGAGCCGCTTCCCCGATAATTTCACCTACCGTCAAACGGGGGGAAAGACTTGCATACGGATCTTGGAAAATCATTTGCATATTGGGACGAAGCTTGTCAAATTCCTTATCGGAAATTTTAGAAACTTCTTGACCTTTAAACCAAACTTCACCGCCCGTTACGTCGTAAAGGCGCAAAATGGTACGGCCCATCGTCGTTTTACCGCAGCCCGATTCCCCTACGATACCAAGCGTTTTACCTTTCTTCAAAGTGAAAGAAACGTTATCAACTGCTTTCAAATATTTTAAGGGTTTACCGAAAAAGCTTTTAGCAACAACGAAGTGCTTTTGCAGGTTTTTAACCGCCAAAATCGTTTCGCCGTCCCACGTCTTTTCCGTGTTCATCTCGGACATGGTGCCTTCTATTTCGTTATTGGGGGTTTCGATACATTCTTCATTTACACGATCAGTCATTCGATTCACCCTCCTTATAGAGATAGCAGGAAACGCTGTGCGTATCCGTCACTTTTACAAGCTGAGGATATGCGCCTGCGCATTCCTTACGGCATCTGTCGCATCTATCGCGGAAATAGCAATAGTTAGGCATATCAACGGGGTTAGGAACGAAACCAGGAATACAATACAACGATTCCACGTCACCGTCTACGGTAGGCTTACTCTTTTGCAAACCAATCGTGTACGGGTGCAAAGGATTGTCGAAAATGTCTTCCGCAGTACCCATTTCGATAATTTTACCTGCGTACATAACTACAACGAAGTCCGCCATTTCAGCAACTACGCCCAAGTCGTGCGTGATGAGCATGATCGAACCGTTGATTTTACCTTTAATTTCACGAAGCAAATCGAGAATTTGCGCCTGAATGGTAACGTCAAGCGCCGTCGTAGGTTCGTCAGCGATAATCAAACGAGGATTGCAAAGCAAGGACATTGCAATCATAACACGTTGACGCATACCGCCCGAAAGTTCGTGAGGATATTTTTTATAAACGCCCTCAGGATCCGCGATACCTACAAGATTAAGCATTTCGATACTACGTTTTTTAGCGTCCGATTTCGAGATCCCTTCAATGTGCAAGAACGCAACTTCGTCCAATTGATTACCAATCGTGAAAACGGGGTTCAAGGACGTCATAGGTTCTTGGAAAATCATAGAAATTTCACGTCCGCGAATAGAACGCATAGCTTCCAAAGGCATCTTTGCGATATCGTAAACCTTTTCGTCCATTTCGTAAAGGTAACCGCCCAATTCGTTTTTCTTGTGAATGGGTTTGCCTTTTGCGTCCTTCAAAACGATTTCTTTTCCGTCTACAATTTCCGTTTCATATACGGGAATTTTCTTACCGAATGCGTCGCGGCGGAAAGCGTTAGAACGGAAACGAATGGAACCGCTTACAATTTGACCGCTGGGGCCTTGTACAAGCTGCATCAAGGAAAGCGAGGTTACACTTTTACCGCAACCCGATTCCCCTACGACGCCAACCGTCGAGCCTGCGGGAATGGAGAACGTAACGCCGTTTACCGCTTTTACTACCCCCGTATCGGTGTAGAAATAGGTATTCAAATCCTCAAATTCGACGATATTTTTCTCGTCTTTCATTTGCGTGAGGTATTCCGCCTCTACGTTCTTTCTCTTCTTTCTTTTTTCGAATTCCTTGGTAATCCTAATATTTTCTTTTGCAATTCGACGAGATTCCTTGGCGGAAATATAATGAGATTTATTCTTTTTTTCTTCTGCCATCGTAATTACCTCTTCATCTTAGGGTCGAATGCGTCACGGAGTCCGTCGCCAACAAAGTTGAACGCCAAAATTGCAAGCGTGATACAAATTCCGGGAGGAATCCAGAAATTGGGATAGCTGGAAAGATATTCGAATTTAGCCGCCGAGCTGATCATTGCGCCCCACGTAGACGTACCCAAGGGCGCGCCGAGGCCCAAGTAACCAAGGGTTGCTTCCGTCAAAATGATACTACCCAAGCCAAGCGTCATGGATACGATAAGCTGAGGCATTACGTTGGGAAGCAAGTGCTTGAAAATCTTTCTCGAAGTGGAAAGACCGGAACATTTTGCAGCCAACATGAATTCCTGTTCACGCAAGGACAAAATTTGACCTCTTACCAATCTCGCCGTACCTACCCAACCAAATAGCGTTAGAACGACCATCAAATAATACAATCTTTCTATGCCCAAAATTTCGTTTGCCGTCAAGGTTGCCGACAAAATCAACATAATAGGCAACGTCGGGATACAGCTCAAAATGTCGACTATACGCATGATAAGGTTATCCACCCAACCGCCGAAATAACCAGCCAAGCCGCCCAATACGACACCAATAATGGTTTCTAATATAATAACGACAAAGCCGATTGTAAGCGAAATTCTACCGCCGAGCATAAGGCAGGTGAAAATGTCTTCGCCGTATTCGTCCGTACCAAGCCAATGCGACCAAGAAATGTCGCCGCGCTTGTTAACCGTAGGCGTTTCTACGGTAATGTCGTAGCCAATTTGCGTTTCGCCGTTTGCGTCAATGTATTCCACTTCCGCAACGTTAATAATGTCTTTAACGTTTTGTTCATCTACAACCTTTTCGCCGCCTTGATACCAGCTGGAGAACATAGGCCCGATAAAGGAGAATAAGAACAACGAAATCAACATAACCAAGCCGACCATGGACAATTTCGAACGGAAGAAACGTTTTGCAACCATCATGCCAGGCGACAATACGCGCACTCTATCCGTGAGCGTTTCGCCGTGTAATTCTTCCGCGCTGATTTCTTCAGAAGCCGCTACGTTTTCTACAATTTCTTCTTCGGGTAATTCCGAAAGGATATCATTTCTTTCTTCCATAACGTCCTCCTTAATCGCCCAATTTTACGCGAGGGTCAACCACTGCGTACATAATGTCGGTAAGCAAAATACCCAACACTGTCAAAACTGCAATAAACATATTGTAGCCCATGATGAACGGAATGTCACCTGCAAGCAACGCGTTGTACGCCAAATTACCGATACCCGGAATATCGAATACCGTTTCGGTAATCATTGCACCGCCGAAAAGGCTGGGCACCGTACCAGCAAGCATCGTAACAAGCGGAATCATCGTGTTTCTAAATACGTGCTTATAAACAACTTTGTTTTCCGAAAGCCCTTTTGCGCGCGCCGTACGGATATAATCCGCGTTAAGTACTTCCAAAGTGTTCGTTCTCGTATATCTCATGAGCGAACCAATGGAAAGGATAACCAATACGAGCATGGGAAGCACCAAGTGCCACAAAAGATCGACAAAACGGGTGAACCCGCTTACGTCCGTAGCCAAGTTGGAATGCAAACCGCCTACTTCGAACCAACCCAAATCAAGCGCAAAGAACTTGATTACGATACTTCCGAAGAAGAAGGTCGGGAAAGAGATACCGATCATGGTTAAAACGGTAACGCTATAATCGAGTTTGCCGTATTGATTGCATGCGCACTTAATCCCAAGAGGGATTGCAATAACGAGCTGCAAAATCAAAGATACGAGGGAAATGGCGAACGAAACGCCCATGTTCCCAAAAATAACGTCTTCTACGGGTTGGTTATATTTCCAAGACGTACCGAAATCGCCGCCAACGAAGTTGGACAACCAGCTCCAATAGCCTTTAAGGATTGCGACAAATTCACTCCAGAAACTGCCGTCCCCTCTTTCCAGCCCGTAATAAGCCATCATTTCTTCCAATCTTTTTTCATAGCTGATGTCGCCGCCGCTACTACCGAGGGCGCTTGCCAGCTTATTTTCCAAATAGCTGACCGGCATCAGGCGTACCAAGAAATACAAAATTAATGATACGCCGAACAGGATCAGAATGGAAAGAAGAATTCTTTTTATACAGTATTTTACCATCTGTTTTTCTTCACTTTTCGTTTATTTTCAGAAAAACAATTACTGTAAGCGTTTGCTTTTTAAAAGCGTTGCTTAGTTATAATTGATTTCCCAGAGTTTGTCAACAACGCCGCTGTTTGCCGTTGCGTTTTGGTTGAGCGAGTTTACGTTGATAACTTCCTTATTATATACAACAAGGTCGTTTCTTTGATAGGTAGGAAGTTCTACTGCAAGCGACATGATCATATCCAAAGCTTCAGCGTACAAAGGTGCACGTTCTTCTTCGGACATAACTTCTCTTGCTGCTTCAATCTTATCACTCAAGTTATTGATAACCGTCTTTTCGAAATCGAATTGGCCGGTGGTATCGTTCATAATGGTAGGATAGCCCCAGTTCTTAACGCTGGTAGCGTTACTATCCTTATGATATACTTGGTAAAGGTCAGGGTCGATCGTGGAAGACCATGCTGCTGCCCATACTGCCAAGCCGCCCGTTGCAAGCTTCTTAAGTGCGGATACGTCCGTAACAACCGTTACGTCAAAGCCGCATTGGTTAAGGAATTCTGCCGTCGTCTTGAACATTGCGTATGCGGGGTGATCCGTCGTTTCACCTGCGATGGTGAAAGTAAGCTTCAAGAGTTTGCCGTCTTTTTCAAACTTGTTGTTGCTGTTCATTACCCAACCAGCCGATTTTACCTTATTGATAATAACGTCCTTGTTTGCCGTGAATTGATAATATTCGGTAGCTTCTTGAGGATATGCCCAGTTGGTGATAGACATAGGTCTGTAAAGAACCTGTGCCAATGCTTCGGTGTAGTAGTTTTGAATGATGGAAGACGTGTTCATCGCCATCATGATTGCTTGACGAACTTCAATGTCGGGAACGTATTTAGGGTTGATACCAACATAACCGTAACCATTCGTCATGTATTGCTGATATGCAAGGTGGGAAATGCCGCCAATTTTGTTAATGTTGTCTACCGTTGCGTTAGGTTCACCGAAGTCAACGTCTTTTGCTTCCAAAGCTTGCATAAGCTTGTCGGATGCAACCACTTTATAACGCATGTACTTAATCTTTGCATTGCTAAGACCAGTACCGATGGTGCTGAAGTAAGGGTTACGTACATAGTATACCCAGTTGTTGTTGTAGAAGGTATCCTTCGTAGGCGTTGCGCTGCCTGCTTCGTCGGATGCCATGTAAGGACCTGCGCCTACGGGCAAACCGTTCTTTGCGGGATCTTGAAGCACTTCGTCGAAGAAGGACTTGCTACCATAGTCAACACCAAAGTAATCTACACGGTTTGCTTTCGCTGCACGTTCTGCACCTGCATAGTAATGCATGGGAGCAACGGAGAATGCGAAGTTCCAAATAGCTTTGGGGTCAACGCCGTTAATCTTAATGTTCAATACGTCGTGTTCAGCGCCAAGAGCGTTGCCCTTGAAGTCGGTCGAGGTCTTGCTGGTGGTGATACCGCTGATGGTCTTAACCTTCAAACCCGTCGTGTTCTTCAAGTTTTCGATGTAATCGGATTTTGCTTGTTGCATCAATTCGTCACGAAGGTTTGCGCCCGTTTGCCAGTAGTTAAGCACTTCGAACAACTTCGTGTTGGTCAACGTATACGTTTCGTATACCGTTTCAATTGCATAGTTTTTAATAACTTCTGCTTTCGCGTCTTCCGTCGTTGCGCCGGAAGCAGCAACTACTGCAGCCATTTCTTCCGCCAACATATTGTCAGCGTCATCAAGCGAAGTCATATATTTGCCAGCAGCGTCCTTTTCAAGTCTGCCGTCAGCCGTTCTCTTATGAGAAACAAGACCTTCTGCATAATAGAACACTTCCCAATCTTGCGTGAAGCGGTATTCCTTTTCGTAGCTTTCAAGCGAACCAACGTTGTTCGTCCAGTCCGTTTCAACTTCTTCACGGAACATTTCTTTCATCTTAACGATGTCCGCATTTACTTGCGTTTGGTTTTGAACGATGGTATCCGATTTACCGTCAAGGTAGTTACGGATATCTTGGATACGTTGGTCAGCGTTTGCATAGAAGGTTGCGTTTACTGCGTCTTCGCCAAGGTCTTCGTTTACCATGGGATCTTGTGCGCGGTATGCCTTCAAACCTACGATATCCGTCGAATAGATGGTTGCTGAACCCATGTATGCAGGGTCAAGATATACGTACAAGTTGAAAAGTACGTCGTCGATATCAAGGGGCTTACCATCACTGAACGACATACCGTTCTTAATGATGAAGCTATAATCGGTGTATTTTCCGTCAGCCGACGTCTTATAGGTAAAGTCAAGCGCTACGGTGTCTTCGTTTTGACCGCATACGGGGTTACCCAATGCGTCCGTCGTCAACATACCGATTTGCGTTACTGCAATAATCGACGTGTCGGTACCCGACGTTGCGAAGAAGGGGTTAAAGTTGCCGTCCAAAGCTTGCGTGGAGAACACGACAGGACGCGTTTCCGTATCATACTTTTGCGTTTGCGTGGTACCGCCGTTGCCAGGGCCAACGCCGCCGCTGCTCACTTCTTCATCGTCGCCGCATGCAACAAACGAGAACGCCGTGATTGCGCTAAGGAATAAACAACCAATTCTTTTTGCTAATTTATTCATAAATATTCCTCCGTTAAGTTTTCTACTTAAATTTTTTCTTAATTAATGGGGCTTCCGTTTGCCATTACGGTGATTACCGGAGTGGTCAACACTTTGAAGCCGTTGCCTGCAGATGCCGTCGTATACGCCGCATCCGTTTCATATCCGCCGTAGCCGAAGTTGGTAGCCAAATCGTTGGTGATTTCGTAGGAAGCTTCCGTCGATGCGGGGCCGTCGATCGTCACTTTGATTTCGCCTTGCAAGGAAACGTTGGTGATCTTCGCGCCGTCTGCAAGACTTGCAAATACCAAATAGGTAGCGCACGAAACTTGATTGGTCTTAGCCGAATAGGAAACGGTTACGTTTTCCAAAACCAAGTTTTCAATGGTTGCCGTGCTTTCGATTGCACCGAACAAAGCTACCTTCGCATTGATTTCGATTTGCGATTTGTTTACCTTGATATTGCTAATCTTATGTCCGTTGCCTTGAATTTCGAAATTCATCGAGCTCATTGCGGAAATACTGTTGCCTGCATAATCAATGTCGTTTGCAATCCAATATTTTTGCGTTGCGTCTACGTTAGAGAACATCGTTGCCGCCGACAAGGTATCTTTTACGATATTCCACTGACCCGTGATATACTTCGCATAAATGGTTACGTCTTCGTCCACTTTGCTAAGGTTCCATTTTACGGGAGTGGTACATGCTGCGTCCGTATAATAATCAACGAAAGTATGGCTTGCGTCTTTTGCAACTACGGGATCGCCAGTAGGTTTAATTGCCTTACCCGTCGAACCATAGGAAATTTCTCTAATCACGCTACCGTTCGTAAAGTTCTTCGTGGGGTCTTTGGCATTAACAAGCGTGGTGCCTTGTTCGCAAACAAGCTGCACGATAACTTTCGATGCCGTCGTCCACTTCGCCGCAATGTTCCAAACCGTACCTTCGGGAAGGCTTTGCGTGAAATCAACGGGTTCGCCAAGCTTGTAGGTGCCTGCTTCTTTGTCTTCAAAGACAAGCTCGCCGTTTGCTTCGACAATGTGATACCAACCTGCAAATATATACTGATCTCGCTTGATTGCTACCGAGCCGCTGACCGTTGCCGTCGTTTCGCCAATGTTCAACGCTTTCGAATCCGCTTGATACCAAATTTCTTTCTTGGACTTGTTGTTTTCAAACTTACCGCCGTTTGCGTAATAGGAAACTTGAACGCTTAAACCGTATTGCGCTTTATAATCGTCCAGCGATTCCCCTAACGTACAGCCGCCGAAGATAAACAACGACAAAACTGCCAATAAGAACAGTATTAATTTGCTTCTGAATTTTCTTTTCATAGAATCTTCCTCTGCGTTTTTTTATCAATCGTGATGTCGCCCAATAGGGCGTTTTGGGCAAAACACCGCTATTATGCATTATAACACAACTATTATTTTAACTAAAAAAAAAGCTTTTGTCAATCATTCTTCCTCTATATATATAAATTAATTTTTGTTTTATAGAGTATTTTATGTGATAATTTCGTGAAATCATAAAAACCGAT